>JAICJP010000327.1 GCA_025928375.1 Candidatus Sulfotelmatobacter sp. | reverse complement strand
TGCTGAATCGCCGCTTGCACCGCAAGCCCCGCCGCCAATGAAATCACAAGTACGTCGGACGGAGGCAGCGGTGGACGAAGAATTACCGAGCAATAGATTCCCGTCGAACGCTCCGATATCCAGGAGTTCGATCCGCGTCCCCGCCCGGCCGTCTGCTCTTCTGCCAGGAAGATGCTGCCCTGCGCAGCGCCCTCGGCCGCTGCCGCCATGGCCGCCGTGTTGGTCGAGCCAATTTTGAAGTAATGGCGGATGTTGCTGTTGAAGATCGTCCCGCGGAGCCGAAGCTGCAGGATCTCAGGCAGCAGCAAATCCGGCACCGAGCGCAATTGATACCCGCTGGCCGGATGACCCGCCACGTCCACTCCCAACCGCCGCAATTGCTGGATCAGTCGCCACACTTCCGACCGGCCCGAGGAAATCTCCTCCGCGATCTTGGTCCCGCTTACCACCACCATCGCATGCTCCATAAGCAGTCGCACAATTCGTCCGAGACGAACATCGGTCGGTGCCTGCGCATGCGCCGCCGGCACCCTCTCCCGTCCGGGATTGCGCCTCTGCATTGGAGTCTTTTTCGTAATGCGGGAATTATCCGCGAATTGCCCTCAAACAACAAACCGGCCTAGGCGGGAAGCACGCGCATGCTCATATCGGCCGCATGCGTCGAGTGCGTCAACAGTCCTACAGAAATAAAATCCACTCCGGTCTCGGCGTAAGCTCGCACATTCTCCAGCCGGATGCCGCCGGAACATTCCACCGGAATCCGTTCATCCGGCTTGGCCAGCTGAACCTGCGCGCACCGCTCTACCGCCCGCTTCACCTCCTCGGGCGACATGTTGTCCAAAAGC
Source organism: Candidatus Sulfotelmatobacter sp. (assembly GCA_025928375.1). Lineage (GTDB taxonomy): Bacteria > Acidobacteriota > Terriglobia > Terriglobales > Acidobacteriaceae > Sulfotelmatobacter. The sequence goes on along the minus strand of JAICJP010000327.1, from coordinate 4,411 downwards.
ACCGCTTCCGCGCCATGCGTGAGCGCCTGCTCCAACTCATCCAGGCTGCGCACCTCCACCTCGATGGGCTGCTCGCCCCGCCGATTGCGATGCGCGCGCTCCAGCGCCGGTACAATACCGCCCGCCAGCACGATGTGATTATTCTTGAGCAGAATTCCGTCCGACAGATCGAGCCGATGATTCTGCCCTCCCCCGCATCGCACCGCGTACTTATCGATAGCGCGCAGGCCGGGCGCAGTCTTGCGCGTGTCCAGGATCCGCGCCCGCGTTCCCGAGACTTCGTCCACAAACTTGCGCGTCAGCGTAGCGATCCCGCTCATGCGCTGCAGAAAATTCAGAATCACGCGCTCGCACGAAAGCAGCACCCGCGCATTGTGCCGCACCACCGCCACCGATTGCCCTTTGTGCAGCCGCACTCCATCAAAGATCTCGGGATGCGTAGTGACCTCATAATGCGACGTGACCGCACCATCCAACACCGCATAAACATCGAGAATGCGCGCAATGCACCCGATGCCCGCCAGAATGCAATCCTGCTTGGCCAGAATTGTCGCCGAAGCTCGCTGCCCGGGATCGATGCACGCGTAACTGGTAGCATCGCGCGTAGCCCGGTCCTCGACCAGCGCATTCTCAATAACCGCCGTAAGCCGTCGTGAATTCCAATCCATATTGGTACCGACGTAATCGTAGCGACGTTGCTTGCAACGTCTCTACCCGCTCCCGAGACCATGTAGGGACAGCCGCCCTCGGCGGTCCGCCGACCGAAGCTCCGCTGCTCTCAACTACACCCCAACTCCTGCATCTTGCTAAGTATCTTTTCCTTCAAGACGGCCAACTCGCCCTGCTGCTTGCGCAGATTTTCCACTACATTCGCCGGAGCCTTGGCCAGAAACTGTTCGTTGTCCAATTGCCGCCGCCCGGTTCCGACGCCCTTGTCCAGCTTCTCCAATTCCTTCCTGAGCCGCTCACATTCCGCCGCCGCATCGATCTTGCGCTCGTAAACCACGTGTACATCAAACCGGGCCGTGCTCCGCGCTCCCGCCACTTTCGCCAGAGAACTTTCCACAAACGTGATCGTCTCCGCGTTGGCCAGCCGCTCCACCGCCCCGCGATTCTGCTCAATCATCGCCTGAATCTCCGCTTCGTGAGCGAACACCTCGATCGGAACCTTCACCTTCGGCTCCACCTTCAACTCCGCCCTCAAATTGCGCACATTCACAATCAGATCCTGCAGGATCGCCATCTCCGTTTCCGCAGCCAGATCGACCTGCTTCTCGTCCGCCTGCGGATAAGCCATCAGCGCAATCGACTTCGCCGGAGCCTTCCCCTCATACATCGCCTGCCAGATCTCCTCGGTGATGAACGGCATCACCGGATGCAGCAACCGCAGCGCCGAGTCAAACAGATTCACCAGGTTCCCGCACGCCATCCGCGCCGCGCTCATGTCGGATCCTTCTTCAAACTGCAGCCGAGGCTTGATCAACTCTAGATACCAGTCGCAAAACTCTCCCCAGAAAAAGTCATAAATCCGATTAGCCGCCTCGTGAAAACGATATGCTTGCAAAGCGTCGTTCACATCCGCCGTAACCCGGTTAAACCGCGAAAGAATCCACCGATCCTCCAGCGCTTCGATTGTGTAGGGGCGGACGCCTCGTCCGTCCCCAGGCCGAAGGCCCGGCTCAACCCGATCCACATTCATAAACATGAACCGCGCCGCATTCCAGATCTTATTGGCGAACGCCCGGTACCCCTCAGTCCGGCTCTCATTGAATGCAATGTCGGTCCCGGGCGCAGCCATCGCCGCCAGCGTAAATCGCGTCGCATCCGTCCCAAACCGTTCAATGATATGCAGCGGATCAATCACGTTCCCCTTAGTCTTCGACATCTTCTGCCGCTCGGCGTCCCGCACCAGCGCATGAATATAAACATGCCGGAACGGCACGCTGTCGTCCTTCTTATCCGCCTCTCCGCTGGCCTGCTTGATCGCCGGGTCCTGCTCGTGCCCCTGCATGAAGTGGCAGCCAAACATGATCATCCGCGCCAGCCAGAAGAACAGAATGTCGAACCCGGTGATCATCAGCGTGTTGGGATAAAACACCTCCAGGTCGCGCGTCTTCTCCGGCCAGCCCAGCGTAGTAAACGGCAGTAGCCCGGACGAGAACCACGTATCGAGCACGTCCGAAACCTGCTCCAGCTCCGTGCCCCCGCACTTAGTGCACTTCGTCGGCGCCTCGCGCGCCACAATCACTTCCTTGCACCCCGCGCAAGTCCACGCCGGAATCCGATGTCCCCACCACAGCTGGCGCGAAATGCACCAGTCATAGATGTTGGCCATCCAGTTCAGATAAATCTGCCGGAAATTTTCCGGGACAATCGTGATCTCGCCCGACTCCACCGCCGCCTTCGCCCGCTCTGCCAGCGGCTTGATCTTGATGAACCACTGCTCCGACAGCCGAGGCTCCACCACCGTTCCACACCGATCGCACTTGCCCAGTGCCAGCGTGTAATCCTTCTCCGCCACCAGGAACCCTTGCTCCCGCAGATCGTGCAGCACCCGCTTGCGCGCCTCAAACCGGTCCAGCCCGGCGTACGCGCCCGCATTCGAATTCATGCGCGCGTGCTCATCCATCACGCTGATCTCGGGCAGATTGTGCCGCTTCCCCGCCTGAAAATCATTCGGATCATGCGCCGGCGTAACCTTCACCGCTCCCGTCCCAAACTCCGGCTGCGCCAGATCATCCGTAATAATCGGGATCTCCCGCTTCATCAGCGGCAGCAAAACTTTCTTACCGTGCAGATGCGTGTAGCGCTCGTCCTTGGCATTGACCGCAATCGCGGTATCGCCCAGCATGGTCTCCGGACGCGTAGTCGCCACCGTGATGAATTCCTCCGTCCCGACCACCGGATACCGAATCTCCCACAGCTTCCCCGGCACCTCGTCGTGCTTCACCTCGAGATCCGAGATCGCCGTCTCGTGCCACGGACACCAGTTCACAATGTAGTGACCGCGATAGACCAGCCCCTGCTCGTACAGCCGGACGAAAACTTCGCGCACAGCCCGCGACAGGTTCTCGTCCATGGTGAAGTACTCGCGATCCCAGTCCACCGACGCCCCGAGCCGCTTCATCTGATCGAGAATCGCCCCGCCGTACTCACGCTTCCACTCCCACACGCGCTCGATGAACTTCTCCCGCCCCAGCTCGCGCCGCTTCTTGCCTTCTTTTTCGAGCTGCTTCTCCACCATCATCTGCGTGGCAATCCCGGCGTGATCGGTACCCGGAAGCCACAGAGTGATGAACCCGCGCATGCGATGCCAGCGCACAATAATGTCCATCTGCGTCTGGTTGAGCATGTGCCCCATGTGCAGCCGCCCAGTCACATTAGGCGGAGGAAGCAGCAGTGTAAACACCGGACGCGTCTCGCCCGGCGGCGGCGTAGGCACGGCAAACAGCTTCTCCCGTACCCAATAATCCGCCCAGCGCACCTCGATCGCGCCCGGCTCATACGCTTTAGGAAGTTCGTGCGGCATAGAAACGTGAGCACTCAGCCGTCAGCAATCCCCAGTCGAGCCTGCGTTGCCTCGACTGACCGCCGAATGCTGAATGCTGAGTGCTTTTTGATCTTACAGGCGAAAGAAAACAAGGGTCAAACGGGCGCGGGGCTGTCTGGAACTAGTGATCGATCGCATCTGGATCGTCCACCAACGCAAGCAACTGCTGACTGGCACTGATTTTCGTCATTTCGATCTCGTACCACCGTTGAAGCGTGTTGTCATCACGCCCCCGAACCTTTCGTCGAGTGAACGCGTAATAGCTCCAATGGATTCCCGGCGGGTGCGCCGCTGCGGTACTGAGAAAGAGCGTGTCGTCCTGTGCGTATCGTGAAAATAGAATGATGGAGCGCGCTGCGACGCTCGCACCTCCGAAGTCCGCGCTTGGCACATCGGACGTATCGATAACACCCAAGGGAAGACCTTTGGATTTCAGCTCATCACATAACGCACGCACCTCGTCCTCATGGCGAAGGTCGACCAGACGAGCCCAGATTCTTTCGGATTTTGCGAGCCGTTTCAGGTGACGGTAAAGGAGATCATCAAATAAGTAATTCGAACCAAAGAATGGATCGTCTGCGTGCTTGGGCCGCATATGAAACTCTCCGAAACGATCGGACCACGAGTTCCGAACACGCTTGTCCCAGAACTCCCACGAGTCGGGATTGGCGAGCGTTTCTTTGTCTTCACCTGAAAGGTGCTGCGATCGTTCTCGCCAAGCATCTTGGGACGCGCTCAAGCGCAGCTTCGCGTAGTCGGCTCGATTCCTGCCTGCTGCCAGCAATGCCCGGTTGATCTTCGCGAACCGCACTGCCAACGGATCGTAGTCGATCACATACAGCGCCTCGGCTCCGGTCAGTG
>JAICJP010000114.1 GCA_025928375.1 Candidatus Sulfotelmatobacter sp. | reverse complement strand
GGAGCCGAGAATCTCCCCTTCACGATCTGCAATCCAGCAAGCGTCGCTGCTGGGATCAAGCTTCTGGATGAAATGGGCGACGATCTCCGCTACCAGGGCCTCGAAACGTTCGTCGTACTTATATTCCTGCCAGTAAAGAGCGCCATGCCGATGAACGACCCACCCCATGTCTCCCGGACGATGTGGGCGCACCAGGTACGGAGACTGCGATTCAGGCTTCGGACCAAGCACGTGTTCAACGGTATGGAGGGCACTGAGCAAGCGCTTCTGCTCTGTGGGTGAAAGTTTCTTCAACAAAGCACCGACCTGCTCGTCGGAACGGGCCTCGAGGGGCTCGAACGTCTTTCTTCCATGAGGAGTCAGCGAAACCAGGCTCTGCCGTGCGTCGAACTGGGATTCAGAGCGGATGATCAGTTGTTGTTTTTCGAAGTTACGCAGCATGCGGCTGAGATAACCGGCATCGAGCCCGAGGTCCCGGCAAAGATCTGTGGCGGTGCATTGCGGACGGTGAGCAAGTTCGTAGAGCACCCGCGTTTCCGTCAGGGAAAACGGACCGTCGAGCAGGTGCTCATTCAGGACGCCGATTTGCCGCGTGTAGAAACGATTGAAGCTACGAACGGCCTGGACCTGAGAATCGGCCATGTGAACCTGAGACATGGCTGTTCATCATCCACGCATTACTTGACTTAGTCAAGTATTTTAGTGAGGCGTGGCGATCACACCCCACGACACAGAGGAAGCTCTTGAACTTTCGACAGTCGTGCATCCCCGATGACTATGCGCCGCGCTTGGACTTCAATTCGGCCAGCAGGTGCTCGATACGATCTTCCTTTTCGAGCGCGGCAAGACGGTCCTCGATGTTGTCGCAAGCAATCTCGCCCTTGGCCTGGCTGAGCGCTTCCGAGTGCGCGACTTTGCGCTTCATGCGATCAAATGCTGCGGCTTTCGATCCGTCGCCCGAGGCCATGCGCGCATCATTCGCCTTCCCTGCGGCGCGAGCACGGCGATGCTGGGCAATCAGCACGTCGGATTTGGCTTGCGCTTCGGTCAGCTTCTGCTCCAATTGGCTTAGTGCGCTCTTCAAGTTTTCGACCTGCGCCTTCTGATCGGTCACCTGCTGTTGGAAGTTCTCGCTGAGCTCGCGAAAGCTTTCCACGCGTTGGAGCGAGGCGCGCGCCAGATCGTCTTCTTTTTTGTCGACGGCCAGTTCGGCTTTGCGCATCCATTCCGCCACTTTGGCCTCATTCTCTTTCTGCTTTTTCTCCAGCAAATGCTGGTCGGCGATGGTTATGGCGACCTGAGTCTTCACCTGCAGAAGCTGGTTCTGCATGTCGAGGATGACCTGCTTGATCATCTTTTCCGGATCTTCAGCCTTATCGATCAGGTCGTTGAGATTCGCTCTTACCAATGTGGAAACACGCTCTAGTAATGCCATGGGAGACCCCTTTCTTAGCTTCTAGCTTCTAGCTTCTGGCTTCTGGCTCTCAGGTCTTAGCTCTTAACTTCGATGTTCCGGCTGGATTTCATGATGACCTTCTCTGGATGGCTTCATGAGACGAATGAATGGCGGCGCAGTCTGGACAATCCGGTCCCTTTCGCTTCCAGGAAGCTCCAATCGCCACGCCTATTGCGATTCCGACCGCCAGCCAAACGCCTACGTTGCCGGCAATCACGCCGAAGACAGCGCCCAGCGCGGCACCGAGTGCAATCCCTAGTCCTGCAAATCTTGACTTGACTTTCATAACTCACTCCTACGCGGATTTCGCTTCTCGCGTTTCAGAACCTGAAATTCCACCACCGCACGGCTTGCGGCGGGGCGGACGAGGCGTCCGCCCCTACACAAGCTTTACGCTTTCGGCAACTCCGGCGGTTTTGGAGCCTTGTCGCCAATCGCTCTTACCTTGCCCAGCAGTTCAGACATCGGCATGCCCGAGAGCGTCTCGAACAGGGCCGGCACTTGCGCCGCCATCTTGGCAATGTCGCCGGTGATCTTGTTCATGCCTGCGGCTTCGCCGTTTCCGGTAGACACGATCGTGATCTTGTCCACATTCGCCAACGGACCCGCCAGCGCCTTTACCACCTCTGGCATGCTGGCGAAGAGCTTGTCGATGACCGCGGCCTGGTTGTATTCCTGGTACGCCTCGGCTTTCACGTTCATTGCCTTGGCTTCGGCTTCGCCTTTTTTGAAGATGATCTCGGCTTCGGCCTCGCCCTGCTGCCGGATCGATGAAGCGTGGCCTTCGGCTTCCGCCATCAGGCGCTGCTTCTCGGCTTCGGCGAGCGTTTCGATGCGCTGACGCTCGATTTCCGCCTGCTTCAGGACGGTCGCGATCAATTCCTTCTCGCGACGATTGATCTCGGCTTCCTGCACCTTGACCTGCTGCTCTTTCTCGATTTGCTGCACCTTCACCTGCTCCGCCACAACCTGCTGCTGCATGATGTTGGTCTGGATGTCGTAAGCTTTGTCAGCCTGCGCCTGCTGGCGCTTGGTGACTTCCAGGAACTGCGCTTTCTTCACTTCGAGATCGCGCTGCGCTTCCGCCTGCTTGGCCAAGGACAAGGTCTCAGCCAGCACTCGCTCCTGATCGGCTTGAGCTTTGGCGACGGCCGATTCCCGAGTCGCCAGGGCTCGCCGAATCGCGGTGTCGCGATCCGCTTCAGCGGCGGCAACATCGGCATCGCGCTTGATGCGGGCTACGTCGGGACGCCCCATGTTGGTGATGTACTCGTTCTTGTCGCGAACTTCCTTGATCGTGAAGGAGATGACTTCCAGGCCCATCTTGTTCATGTCATCCGCGCAAGTGGAGCGCATGCGGTCGGAAACCATCTCCGGCTGCTTCACGATTTCTTCCACGGTAAGCTGACCGATGATGCCGCGCAGATGGCCTTCCATGACCAGGCGAATCAGGCCTTGCCGCTCGTCGTCTGTCTTGGTCAGGAACTGCTCGGAGGCGGTGAGAATCGATTCGGTGTCCGATTTCACCTTGATCTGCGCCACGGCTTCGACCGTGACTGCAACACCTTGTTTGGTGTACAGATCCTGTTGCGGAGCCACGTCAAACGACATCAGTTCGAGCGAAAGCTCGCGGCAGATCTGCACCATAGGCAGCACCATCGTGCCGTGACCCTTCACAACGCGGGTTCCGCCCAGTCCATAGACGATGAGGGCTTCGTGCGGTCCGGCTTTGCGATAAATCCTTGCCATGCCGCTGATCAGGAACAGAATGACCATGACCGCGAGCGCGACAAAGATCCAGATTTCTACTGCATGGGGTATTTCCGGCATAACGCCTCCTCCTGAAAACCAGCTCTCAGCTTTCAGCTATCAGTTCTCGGCAACGCTGAAAAACTGCCGAAAACCGAGAGCTGGGAACTGAGAACCGAAAACTTCCCTTCTGTGTGTCCAAATTGAATTTCACAATTGCATGATTGCCGTACCAGCAAAAACCGATGGCTACATACGCAATTAGCAGCGCGGCCCACGCGGCGCTGGGCTTCAGCGCATGGATGGTCAACGTGGATACCGTGAATATCACCAGCATGAACGCCAGAATTCCGAGACCCAGTTCCAGCGCCCCCTGGCGCGAGGTGTAGCCGTTCGGTCGCCAGTTCGCGTCAAAGTGGACCGCCATACGCGCGGGCAGTTGCTCCCAGGCGCTGCGATATTCCCAGGACGAAATGGGCAGAGCCAGCCACATCAGCAAAACTCCCGCTTTCAACCAAGTGCGATTCATGTGCGCTCCCTATTCCGCTTTCTCGGTACTCGCTTCATCCAAGTCGCCCGACATCTCGCTCCAAAGGCGAACGTACGCGATGCCCCTCTCATAACGCGTGACCACAACCTCGGTACCCCTCGCGATGGCGCCGCCATTGTCACTGCGCGCGCCACACACACGACGCGTGCCCATCTGCGAATAAATCAGCTCACCAGTCCCGCCCTCGCGAATCGGAACTGAGAGTTTCCCCAGGACACCGACCATCTCGAAATCTGCCGGATCGAGATATTCCTGGTCCGAGATCAGCACCTTGGTCAGGAAAAGAAAGATGATGGCCCCTCCCACCAGTCCGGCCAGTACCGATAGGGAAAGCGCCGTCCCCACCCAAAGGGCGGAAAACCGCGTCAACAGATATCCCGCCCCGCCAAACCAGGCCAGGAACGCCGCCAGCGACGGAGGGTTGAAGGGTGATACCGTCGCGCCATGATGAACATGCCCGGCATCTCCGCCATTCGCCGCCCCAGCACCACCATTTCCTGCTGCATGGGGCGCCATCGGGCCGTGTGCCGCAGGCAAGTGCGCATGACCGTGGAAATGCGGCAGGTGCAGCTTTCCGAAGCGCGATCCTCCAAAGACGAAGGAGAAGAAACTGAAACAGAAGCCGACCGCGAAACAGATCAAATAGAAATCAGACCAGGTCATCGGATTCGCCTCCCTTCCCCGGACGCGCTTCCTGGATGGTTGCCGTCACCCGGCAAGCCGGGGCGCAACGCGTCGAGCAGGCGGTCCGCCAGCCCCGGAGTATCCAGAATGGCGCCCAGCAGCAGAAAGCATCGGCGCGTATCTTTTTCGCGCGCGGCTTTGATCAGCACATGGCTGACTTCCGGATCGCTGGCAAAGCGCTCCGAACCTTGCAGCAGCCAGACATCGAGCTGCCCTTCAGTGCTCCTTAAATCAGAGGTGAGCTCCGTGTGATATCCCTCGGGATCATCGACCAGAAAGCCCGGATGTACCTTGAAAAACTTCGCCAGCAGCGCGCGCGAGGACTGCGTCATGTGGGGCCGGGTACCGTTCTCGATCTGCGAGAGATAGGACTGGCTGATCGACTTGCCTGGCCCTAATTCCTTCTGAATGGCGCGTACCAGTTCCAGCTGCGTCATAGGGCGGCCCAGCCCGCGAAGAGACCCCTCGACTTCCCGCAAGTACCGGATTTTTTCGCCCACCTTCATGGCCGCCCTCTGTATTTCAAATCGAGATATTTATATTGCATTTTGCAATTTACGTCAAGAAATGTATTTCCAAGCTCCTCTATAGCTTGCGGGCAATGAGCTCTGAGCTATGAGCAGGCAGAGAGTTCCCTGCCCGGTGTCCTCACCCCCATCCCTCACTGCTCCTTGCTTTGTTTAGAGTCCTGCTTCCAGCCGCGAGCGCGGATCGAGATAGTCGCGCAGCGCGTCGCCAATGAAATTGAAACTCAGGACGGCCAGCATCACCGCGAGCGCGGGAAAAAGCACGAGGTGAGGGGAGTCGAACAGATGCGCCCGGGCGTCGTTCAACATCGCCCCCCAGCTTGCCGTGGGCGGTGGAACACCCAGCCCGAGGAAACTCATGGTGGCTTCGGCCAGGATCGCCCCCGCCATTCCGATCGCGGCCTGCACGATCACGGGCTGAATGATGTTAGGGAGAATATGGCGCAGCACAATCCGCAAATCACTGGCGCCGAGAGCGCGAGCGGCTTCGACGAATTCGCGTTCCCGCGCGGCGAGGACCTGCCCTCGCACCAGCCGCGCGTAACCGACCCATCCGCCGAGCGAGAGCGCAACGACGAGGTTAAAGATTCCGGGGCCGCGAAAGGCGACGAAGGCGATCGCAATCAGGATTCCCGGGAACGAAAGGAACGCGTTCATCAGCACCACATTCACAAAGCGGTCGATCGCTCCGCCGTAATATCCGGCGATGGAACCGATGATCAGTCCGAGGACCAGAGAGGCGAGAACGACGCAGCTGCCGACCAGCATCGAAATGCGCGCGCCGTAGATGACGCGCGACAGAATATCGCGGCCCAGCTCATCGGTGCCCAGCCAGTGCGCAGACGAAGGAGAACTCAGACGGGTGGGAAGCTCGATGGCCGCGGGATCTTGCGGGGCGATCCAGGGGGCGAACAGCGCAAAGATAACGAATATCAGAACGAGCACGACCCCAATCGCCGCCAGCGGATTGTGGCGCGCGTTTCCCGCAATGCGGCTTCTCAGTGAGACGGCAGTCCTCGGCACTGACAGGATCTTAAATGCAGTCACGCCGATTCCGAAATACAAGTTTGTGCTCCTGCAACAGGCGCAAACAGTTCACGGCATGGGCATAACAATTGCGCACACCGGGCTGGACACTCGAAGGGTGCGGGCGAACTACAGCGAGCGGTAAAGCGCAAGAGTGTACCCAGCCAGCAGCAGAATGGCGAGCCCAAACGCGAGTGCCATGCCAAGCGCATAACTGGATCGCGCCTGTTTGGCCGCAATGAAACCGAACACCGCAAATCCCAGCGCACCAAACCAGGCATACATCCGAGTATGCCGCGGACCCAGGGTACCGCCCACGAACACGGCGAAGAACATCCAGAGCAGGCTGGCGACTACGCCGAGCAGAAATCCGAGAATGGTTTGCATGTTGAAGCGGGAATTGCGCGGTTTGCTGTCAAGCATGGGATCGCCCGGATTGCGGCTCAGGAATTTTTGGGCCGGGGTTGAACCCAGCGTTCCATCTCCCCGGTCCAGCGGAGGAAACGCCAAAGTTCGCGTCGCTCGCGCCACATGAATGCCCAGAACTCCAGGAATCCGATTTCCTTCATCTTCACGCCGGTATAGGTTTCGATCCGCCACAGCAGATATGGACTGCGCCAGGGCGTCATGCGGTGGCCCTTGGTGGCGTTCCACAGAAAGCGGAGTCGGGAGCGCATGCAAGTGCATGATAAACAGAAAGAGGATTGGGAGCCAGCCAAGAAGGCGTGATCGGGATAGGCTTCGCCCTGGGCAGCCGAGGGCGGCTGTACCTGCATGAAGCGGCTTCCCTGCATGCTAGAATCCAAGCTCTGCCTGGGAATTCTTCCATGCCCGACGCCCGCCAACAAGCTGAAGATCAGTACTACGCCGCGCTCGACCTGATGGCTGAAGGGCAACTGGAGCAGGCGGTCGCGCTATACCGGAAAGCCTTGCAGTCCGACCCGACCTTCACCGAGGCCATGCACGGACTTGCACGCGCGCTGCAGGATCTTCAGCGCTACGATGAAGCCATCGAGGTGGCACAGAAGATCGCGGAACTCGATCCCGACGACGTGCTCGCGCACACCAGTCTATCCGTGCTGTATCAGAAAAAGGGAATGATCCCGGAAGCCGAAGCGGAAGGCGCCAAAGCCCGAGTGCTGGGCTGGAAGCAACAGTTGAAACAGGGCGGCTAGGCGCTCTTGCCGGCGGCCGCGCCCTCGGAGAAAACGATGCTGACTTCGGCGCCCTTGCCTGCGCCAGTGATCTGAGCAGCGGCGGCGCGATTGGCCACAATCTCCAGATAGCCCATGCTCCCGAGAATGCCGAAAACTTCTCCCGGCGCTCCTTCGGCATAGGCGGTGCGAATCTCCGAGATCTCTTTGCTGCCAACGATAATTTTGAACGGCGTTTTTCCGGTAAACAGGGCTGGAGCATCCTCCGGAGTGAGATTGGTAATGAGGTTTCCGAAACGATCGACCTTCAGAACCACCGCGCGAAGACGATTGTCGCCCGCCGGCTTAGGCTTGGGCGCAGCAAAGCGCACGTAATCCTCAATTTCTTCGCCAAATTTGTGCGAGTCCACCATCTTCGCCAGGTAAGCGGCGACGGGTGCAAAAATGTCGCGGCCGTGAAAGGTGTTGCTGACCGGTTGCCGGAAATAATGGTCTGAGGTGACGTGGCGCACGTGAATCCGCTCTTCCTTGGCATATACCATCGAGAGCACGCCATTGTCGGGTGCAACGAAATGGTAGCCGTCGCTGGAAGCGATGATTGGACGGCGAGTGGTTCCCACACCCGGATCGACCACAATCATGTGAACCGTCCCGGTAGGGAAATAAGAATAGGTCTGTGAGATCGTCAGCGCGCCATCGAGCACGTCGAAGGCCTGCACGGCATGAGAAATATCGACGATGGCCGCTTCCGGCACGATGTCGAGAATGACGCCCTTCACCGCGCCAACAAAGTAATCGTTGATGCCAAAATCAGTGGTAAGCGTAACAATCGGACGATGCGCCAACTGGATGCCTCGCTGGAAGACAGAATTCTCCCCGTAAGTGCGAAGTTAATTCGGAGCCAGCAAGGGCGTCAAGGCACGTAGGTAATAGAATCCGATCGTAAAAAGTGAATGAACGTTGGTCCCCCGTCGATGCCGCCTCCCTAATGGGACCCTGCCGTCATCCCCAGGTAAGCAAAGAGCGTATGAATTCATATGGCCACCACCTCGATCTCCCAGATTCAATCTTCCCGCAACGCCTGCATCGGCTGAATCGATGCCGCCTTGCGGGCGGGCAAGAAAGCTGCAATCAATCCCACTGCGGGCAATGCGACCACTACTGCGGCATAAGTCCACGCGTCCAACGTCGGTACCTGGTAGAGGAAGCTTTTGATCAACCGCGCCGCCGGGAATGCCAAGGCGATCCCGACACCGAGTCCCACTGCGATCAGAATCGATCCCTGCCGCAGCACCATGTGGGCGACACTCTGCCGGCTTGCTCCCAAGGCCATTCGGACACCAATTTCGCGGCGGCGGTAGCCCACCAGCTGCGACAACACTCCGTACAGCCCGGCGATGACCATCAGCACCGCCAGGCCTGCAAACGAGCCCACTAGATATAGTCCCAGACGCTGGCTGAAAGTGTTCTGCTCGACCAGATCTTGCATGGTTTTGAAATTGTCCAGGGCAATCCCCGGCGCTGCCTGATGAAACACCGACCGCATCTCTGCCGCGACTGGAACATTTCCCCTGGTCTTCACCACGAAACTAACGACGGTCTTCAGCAGCCCTTGGTAAAACAGGGATGTGGTCGGAATCTGCTCTTGCGGGATCAAGATGAACGGTTGAATGGTCCCGCCCACAGTCTTATCCACCTGATCGGCGAGCACGCCAACGATGGTGTAGGGCTTAATCATCCCGGTATCTTTGCCGCCCAGATTGAGTTGCTTTCCCAGGGGATCCTTGGCGGCGAAATATTCATGCGCCAGCGTCTGATTGATGACAGCGACAAAAGGGCGGCTGGCGGTGTCATCGTCAGTGATCGTGCGCCCGCTCACCAGCGGAGTACCGAGAGTGCGGGCATAATCGCCGCTGACGGCCGATACTCGTGCGTCTGGCGGGTGCGCAGGATCTTTCGGTTCCCCGATGATCTCGAAGTCCGAACTCAGGTCCATGCTCGATAGCGGGGGAGCAGTGGCGAGTGCCGCGCTCTGTACCCCGGGCACATGGCGAATCTGCTCGAGAACCGGTTTGTAGGTAAGGGTCGCGATGGAAGCCGGAGCATTGCCCGTGTCCTCGGAAACCGCCAGCCCGGAAAATCCCGCCGCGTCGGGCGGCATTGCCGTGAACGTAGTGATGTGCCCCGTTTCGAATCCCAGCCGCGATTTCTGCAGATTCCACAGCGTGTGAAACAGCAATCCAGTTCCCACCAGCAATAACGTGGAAAGCGCGACCTCGCCTGCGACAAGTCCAGCCGTGAGCTTTCCGCCGACCGACCGCGCACCTACCCCTCGAGAGGCCGACTGCAAAGCAGCCTGAGGGTTGGACCGTGACACAATCAGCGCGGGCAAGAGCGATGACAGCACTGTGGTGAGGATCGCAATAGCCGCGAGCACCAGCACAACCGTCCAGTGGATGTCGATCAAATCGCCCCGCGCGATTGTTCCGGGGGGCAGTTTGTGGACTCCGATGATGGCTAACTGCGCCAGCAGCAAGCCCACTCCGCAACCCGCGAAGCTCAGCGCCAAACCTTCGGCCAGTAATTGACGCACCAGGCGAAAGCGCCCCGCTCCTAGCGCGGTCCGGACGGCAAACTCCTGCTGCCTGCCCAGACAGCGTGCAATGAGAAGATTGGAAACATTAGCGCAGGCGATGAGCAGCACTAATGCCAGCGCGCCGAAAAGGGCCAGCAGCACGGGACGCACCGGTCCCGTCAGCAACTCATGGTACGAACTAGCCTGCAGCTTAACCGCAGGTTCGTCCTTCTTTCTCGGAATATGGGCGGCAATCGCAGCTACTTCCTGTTGCGCCTGCGAGACGGTCGCCCCAGGCCGAAGTTCGCCTATGACTTCGAAGAGGTTGTATCCCCGGTCGTTCAGCATTGTTGGAGTAGGCTGCATCGGGACCCACAAGCCTTTTTGCAGGTCGGGCCCGATTTGCTCGGGAAACCGAAAGTTGCCCGGCATGACTCCGATGATCGTGTAGGGCTTTCCTGCGAGACTGACGCTCTGGCCTACGACACCCTGGTCGGCATGGAAAGTCTCTCGCCATAATCCTTCAGACAACAAGGCGACCAGGGCTCCGCCCGGCTGACCCTCGGATTCCGTAAACGTACGGCCCAGCAGGGGACGTGCGCCCAACATTGGGAACAGACTGGGCGTGACGTGCGGGACAGCTACGCTTTGCGAGCTGTTCTTGGTCTGGAGAACGGAAACGTCCTCGGAGTAGCCGCCCACAGTCTGCAGCAGCTTGGATTGCGCCCTAAGGTCCTGATAATTCATCCAGGAGGTGGTCGAGAAACTGGGCTCATCGGTTGCGTTGCTGATATAGACCAGACGATCTGAGTTCGGATACGGCAGCGGCCGCAGCAACACGCTATCGATGACGGTGAAGATCCCAGTGTTCGCTCCCACCCCGAGCGCAAGCGTAAAGATGGCCAGAAGAGCCATTCCCGGTGTTTTGCGCAGCTGGCGCACGGCATACTGCAAGTCACGCACAAGGCTTGGCATCTCTGTTCTCCTGAGAAGAATCGAGACGGCATTTCCCCGGCCAAATCACGAAACGATATCCTACGCGTTTTCAGTGTTTGCACTGCTGAGGTTGAACGCGGTCAGCGGCGATTTGATCGAAATTGGAAGTGACTGTTCGAAAATGAACAGGGGAATCTACTCGTAGCGGAGAGCCTCAATGGGATGGAGGCGCGCGGCCTTGAGGGCGGGGAAAAAGCCGGAGACGATGCCCACGAGCGAAAGAATCGTAAACGAAATGATCATGACGCTCATGGACGCGTGCAGAAAGATCGCCCCCTCATGATCGGCGGTTTTGTAGAACTCGTCGTAGAGGGGCATTGGAGGAATGACCCAGGTCAGGAACTGGGCAACCAGCATCCCGAGTAGCCCGCCAACGAAGGTCAGAACCAGCGCTTCCAGCAGAAATTGGATGAGGATATGCCGTGGGCGGGCGCCGATGGCTTTGCGCAAGCCGATTTCGCGCGTGCGCTCGGTGACCGAAACCAGCATGATGTTCATGACGCCAATGCCGCCAACGGCCAGGGTGCAAACTCCAATCAGCCCTAACACGGCCTGCAGCCCATAGGAAAATGCGTTGATCATGGAACGGTCTTCGATGGTGTCCCATTCGGGCGTGGCTTTCTCGTCCTTGGGATCGAAGTGATGGCGACGCGCGATCACCTCTCGGACGGCGGCCAGCGCCTTCTTATTCAATTCCGGTGCGGTGGGCTGGATGATGATTTCGTCGGGATCGCGCAGGTTCTTCAAATCCCGCATCAGGCCGAACGGGATGAACGCGTTCTCGTTATCGGGGCCTTGATACATCGAGTCCTGAATTTTGTTGCGCATGCTCCCGATCACTTCAAAATCCAAGCCGCCGATCTGTACCCGCTGGCCCGCTGCCGGAGCTCCCTGAAAAACTTTTTTGGCTGCGTTGTAGCCCAGGATCACGACCCGACGATGGTCAAGAAAATCAGATTCTTCAAAGTAGCGGCCGTCCTCGATATCCAGCTTTCGCATTTGTCCATAAGGCAGATCCACGCCGCGGGTCATGATCGAAACCACGCGGGTGCCGATTTTGAAACCGAAGTCGCGATCGATCTCGCCGCTGACTGCCCGGACTAACGGCACTTCATCGCGAATCGCCTCGACATCCTCGAGCTCGTAAGTGACTTTCTTGCCTGCGCGCTGGCCACCTGCTTGCAAACTGGTTTGCCCCGGCCAGAGGACGATGACGTTGTTTCCCATGTTTAAAAAGGCATGAAGGACGCAGCCGCCCAGTCCCTGGCCGTAGGCGAGCAGCAGAACAACCGAAACCAGACCCCATCCGATGCCCAGCATAGTCAGCGCAGAGCGAGTGCGATCCCGCATCAGAGCCTGCCAGCCTTGC
>JAICJP010000146.1 GCA_025928375.1 Candidatus Sulfotelmatobacter sp. | reverse complement strand
GCCCAATCCGAGGATCAGAAGCAACAACACAGCTCCGATGTACCAACGAGAGGAAGAAGAGGGAGCGGGCTCGTAGTTCCAGTCATTGGCATCATCTGCGTTGGTCTCGCGGTAAGCCTGGAACAACGACAGTTCATGTCTCGGGGCAGCATATACATCTTCATCCTGGAACTGCTGGGGTTCGCTCCATTGCTGGGGCTCGGGCTCATGAGACACACCCTGTCCATTGCCGTTCGCTGGGGTAGCGGGGCGATGTTCGATCTGGCGATCACCCTCGGCGCTGGTTGAGGCGCCGCACATGCCGCAGAACCTGTTGACCCCGGGATTGTCATAGCCGCAGTTCTCGCAACGAGACAGAGGTGGTTGCGCAGCCAGTTCGGAAGCCAGCGCCGATTCGCGACGCGCTTTATCAGCCTGGAGCTCGTGAAGCAGTTCCAGAACTGCCTGCTCGCGGCTCTCGGGAGGGGTCGTAAAATATACTTCGGCCCAGCGTCCCATATTCTCCGCCAGGAGAGGATTGATCAGGGGATTCAGCTCTGCTGGCGGCAAGCTATGTTCCTCTGCAGCGGGTTCGCTTGAATGTGGCAAGAAGTCTCTCCGACGCAAATGCGTCTCCACGCAGATTAAGCGCTAGTAGCTATGATTGCACTCCCGGGCTTTCTGGTTGTCAATTCTAAATTGTCTCGAATGAAAGACGTAAGTAGACGAACTTCTGCTTTAGTCGCAAACTTTGCGGTAGGCGGGAGCGAACTGATCTAGCTGGGCGTCTCGCTGAGAAGTATATTTCCCTTTAGGGGTTTTCCCGTATGGATCGGCGTTGGGGCAGTAATATAGCCCGGTTTGAAGATCGACCCAGACTGCCGTAGAAGGGTTGCCCTTGTCTTCCGGTGCGGGGGGAGCCTCGGCCAAGCCGAAATGAATCAGGACGCGATCGAAGAGGGGAAGCTCGCGAGCTGCTGGTTTGTGGACTGAAATCGCAGTGGGTGGTTTACGGGTGGCATTCACTGGACGATTGCTCCACAGCCCAAAGCGGAGAACGATCAGCACAACCAGGACTGCGACCGCAAGGTAGAGATCTCCGCGGTGATTGTTCCAGAATGCGCCCAGCCACGTGCGGTACGTAGCTCCGGCAACCTGCTGCAGGTAATCTCGCGCGGACTGGGCAGAAGTCCAGTCCGCGGAAGGGGCGAGCGCGCTTTCGCTAGCTACTTCGATAACGTCTTCGACGGGCTGCAGCCGGGTAACAATGTCCGAATTGTGCTGAGATTCGGGTGCGGGATCTGGCGTAGTGGCGACGGACTGCTGCAATGCTCGCAAATTAATCGGAACTTCGGCGGCGACGGACGCCGCATCCGAGAGTTGATCTTGCTTCTCGTCTTCTTGGGCCGCGCTTGATTGCTTCATGTGCCAGAGAGAGGCAAGCTTACTTTGCATACTCGCGGGCTCGCGGTCCTGGCTGCGTGCGGCACCACATTGTCCACAGAACTGTTCTCCGGCTATCACTTCGTGGCCGCATTTGTAACAACGCACCGAAGTTGCGAATTCCTGCTGTTCAGCGGGCTCTCGCCGTGAAAGTTGCGCTACCAGGGCGGAGAGTTCTGCGGTGGCATCAAGGAACTCTGGCTCGCGAGGTGGTGAGTCAGTCACGAGGCCTGCCATTGGCGAAGGCTTCTGACTACTGGCGGCGGGTTCCGGAGGAGCCGGATTCTGGTCCGGGCGCGCTTCGAAATCAGGTATATTTCCGGATCGCGATTCCTGACTGCGCGTGAGCCCGAGTTGGGATTCCAGTACCCGGAGTTCGTCGCTGTGTTCCTGCAGGACGTAAGCGGCTTCGAGCAGCCTAGCCAGGGTCTGCTCGTCGTATGGCGGTTTCTTGTTCTCCTCGGACACGATTACGTTTTCTATCCCAGAGCGGTCATTTTATTGCAAATCCCGCGCCAACACCCATACCTAAAGAGAGGTTGATTGGGATATTCAAAGGGGGTTCGGCACCTGCTCCGTGGGATTTGGGGGACTTGGACATAGTGTACCGCTGAATCTGCCGAGTTGGTAACGCGTTGTTAAAGTTGCGACCGGCACAAGGAGAGCCATTTGCCTCAGTCCTAACCAGCTTCTGGTAATCGGGCTGGAATCTCGGCTCTGGGCCGCGAAGAACTTCTGCTCCCAATGTAGAAGTGGACGGCGGGGGTGATTACCAGCGAGAGGATCATGGAGATCAACACGCCTCCAATCACCGCGACGGCGAGGGGTTGCAGCATCTGCGACCCGGCCCCAAGCGCAAAGGCTAACGGCAGCATGCCAGCGACGGTGGCGAGCGCGGTCATGACGATTGGTCGCAGCCTGCGGCGCGCGGCTTGCAGCATGGCATCTTCCACCGACAGGCCGAGAGCACGCATTTTCTGGTCGGCATCCAGCAGCAAGATTCCATTTTTAGCTACGATGCCGATCACCATGATCATTCCCATGAAGGAGGAAATGTTGAAAGTAGTACGCGTGATCAGCAACGCGATGAAAACGCCCGAGGTCGACAGCAAAGCAGAGGAGAGGATGGCAACCGGTGCGGCGAAGCTTCCGAACTCAAACAACAGAACGATGAACAGCAGCAACACGGCCAGAACTAGGACAATCGAGAGGTCGTGAAAATTCTGGCGCTGCTCCTGGTATTGGCCGCCATATTCCACGCGAATGCTGGAAGGAATGTGCAGCCCGGCAACAACTTTCTGCACGTCGGCCATTCCGCTGCCCAGACCACGGCCTTCCAATCGAGCGGTGATAGCGACATCCCGTTGCAGATTCTCGCGACGGATTTCGGTTTGCCCGGGAGTTTCGATAATGGAGGCGAGCGAGCCGAGAGTGGCGGTATGCCCCGTGCTGCTGACCAGCAGCGTGTCGCCCATGGCTTGGAGGGAAGTACGATTTTGCGCCGGGAACCGGACGCGGATGATGTAGGCGCGGTCATTGGTGATCACGGGGGTGGGCGAGGGCTCGCCCTCGAGGATAGCCGAGGCATCGAGCGCCACTTCTTCGGCGGTGAATCCCGCTCGGGCGGCAACACTGGGATCCACCTGGAAAGTAACGGCCGGGCCGCTGATCGTGTTTTCGATTCCGTTAAGGACATCGACGACGCCCTCAACCTTGGCGATTGCGTCCGACACTTTGGGAGCCCATTCGTCGAGCTGCTTGGGGTCTTGAGAAAAGAGTTTGATTTGCACTGGCTCTGGAGCCGAGGTCAAGTCGCCGATCATGTCCTGGAGTACTTGTACGAATTCAACCCGAACCGCAGGTTCCTCGCGGGCAATACGGGCGCGGATATCGGCGATGATGTCCTCGATGCCGCGATCGCGCTTACGCTTTAACTTGGCGAGGATGTCTCCTCGATTCGCTTCCGTGACTGCGGCCAGGCCGAGTTCCAGGCCGGTGCGGCGCGACGTGCTTTCGATTTCCGGAACTTCCTTCAGCATTTGCTCCAGGTGAGAGATCATGCGATTGGTTTCGGTGAGTGAACTTCCCGCCGGTGTCCAGTAGTCAAGAACGAACCCGCCTTCGTCCATCTCGGGTAGGAGATCGGTGTCGGTGAGCATGAAACAGATGACCGAGACTGCAATCAGTCCGGCGCTGAATAGAAGCAGCAGCCAAGGGCGCTCCAGCGCACGTCGCAGCCAGCGTTCGTGAAACTGGATGACGCGCAGGAAGAACCCGCTCAGGTGTTTCTCTTCCGCCGCAAGAAGCTTGTTGGCGTCGATCTCAGCTGCATTCGCAGCCGATTCAGTATCTCCTTCGTTGCCGCCGTTCGCGTGCTCTTGTTCGTGCTTTCGCCGGATGAAGTACTGGCTCAGCGTCGGGGTCCAGGTGAGCGCCAAAGCTAAGGAAGTCGCCAACGAAACAGTCATGGTGACTGCCAGGGCACGAAAGAAAACTCCATACACCCCGGTGATCACAATCAGGGGAACGAATACAACTATGGGAGTCACGGTCGATCCCAGCAGAGGGATGGTGATTTCTTTCAGGGCGCTGCGAATGGCCTCGAGGCGCGACTGTCCCAGATCGCGGTGGAGGACGATATTTTCGACCACCACAATGGCATCGTCGATGACCAGCCCTACGGCCGCCGCGAGACCGCCGAGGGTCATGAGATTGAACGTCTGGCCCATCAGCTTGAGTGCGATGAAGGTGACCATGACGGTCACGGGGATCACCAGGCCTGCAACGAGCGATGTGCCCCAGTCGCGAAGAAAAACGACCAGAATTATCGAGGCGAGGATCAGCCCGATGAGGATGGCATCGCGCACGCTCTTGATGGAATCGGTGACCAGGATCGACTGATCGTAGAACGGCTCGATTGTGATGCCGGCGGGAAGAGTCCGCCGGATCTTCTCAATTTCGTCGTGGACTTCGCGTGCGACCTCGACGGTATTGCCGTCGGGTTGACGATTGATGTTCAGCAGAACCGCTGGTTTGCCGTTGGCGGTGACCACGGTGTACACCGGCTTCACACTCGGACTCACAGCAGCAATATCGCCGACGCGTATGGGAATTCCCGCCGGAGTGTTCTTGACGACGGTATGGGCGATTTGGTCCGGGGTGCGGACTTGTCCATTCACTAATCCGAGATAGAGCTGGTGATTCTGCTCCAGCAGGCCGGGAGAGTCGACTAGATTCGTCCGGCGCACGACATCGAGTATGTCGGTAACGGTGACGCCTGCGGCCAGCAACTTTGCGGGGTCGGGCATGATCTGGAACTCAGGTTGCTGACCGCCCTGCACAATCACAGTTGATACCCCATCCAAACGATTCAGGCGGGGCTTCATTTCATAGGTAGCCATTTCCCAGAGCCTGGTCTGCGGCGTGGTGTCGGAGGTTACGCTGTAGGCGATGACGGGAAAGGCCGCGAATGTCAGCCGGTCGGCTCGAATTGCGGCCGTCGGAGGAAGCTCAGGCTGAATGCGGGAAATGGCTGCATTGACGTATTGCAGGGTCTGGAACATGTTCACGTCCCAGCGGAAATAGAGATCAACTTCCGCCGAGCCGCGGCCGGTAACGGAGCGTACCGTCAGCAGGCCCGGCACGCTATTCACCGCCTCCTCGAGTGGGCGGGTGATGGTGACCATCATCTGATCGATCGGCATGACGCCGTTGTCAACGCCGATCAATACTCGCGGAAAGTTGGTTTGGGGAAATACCGAGACTGGGATCGTGAAAGCGAGATAAGCTCCCAGCAATCCGAGAGTCAGGATCAGGAAGATGACCGGGCGCGAGTGCTGGGATACCCAATAGGGGCGGGGGCCCGTGGTGGTCGCGGTCTCACGAACTCCCACCGTGTTACTTGTCATCCGATCCCCCGGTGGGTGTCTTTGCATCGCCGGCAGGAGGCTTCGCGTTTTCTCCTTCCGCGGGAGCCTCGGGCGCCTGAATCTTGATCTTCGTCTTGTCGGGAAGGCCGTAAGCGCCGTTCGATACAACTTTGTCGCTTGCGCTGAGACCTTCCAGCACCTGAACATCTTCACCGCTGCGGATACCGAGCTTCACGGCTTTCTGATGAGCGCGGCCATCCGAGCCCGCAAGCATGACCGTGGTCGCGCCATCGGGGGCGGTGAGCACGGAGTTCAGCGGAATCACCAGAGCGCTGTTCACCGTCTGCGCGGTCAACGCGAGTTGAACGCTCGTCCCCGGTTTCAAATCGTGTTTCGGATTTCTGGCTTCAAACCAGATCTCTACCGTGGTGCTGTTGGGATCAAGAGCCGGGCTCACCACGGTCACTTTCCCATCGATGGGCTGGTCGAATCCTGGAACCGTCATGGTGCCGGCATCGCCCGGTTTCAGGGTGGCGGCTTCGCTCTGCGGAATATGCGCTCTGGCGATCACCGAAGAGATGTCCATCACCGTGAGCAGCGGAGTTCCCGCTGCGGCCATCTCGCCGGGATAGAGAGGACGGTCGGTGATCACGCCGCTGATTGGGCTGCGAATTTCGGAGTAGCTCAACTGCGCCTCCGCGCCCATGTACTTGCCTTTCGCGGATTGCAATTGACCGGCGGCAGCCTTGAGCTCCTGCGCCTTGCCAATCGCGAGCAGGGAATCGAGATGCTTCTTGGCGATGGCGTATTGATTGCGCGCCTGCGTGACATCCACGCGAGATTGATCCAGTTCCTTGCGCGGCAACGCGCCCTGTTCGAAGAGAAGTTGCCGGCTTTCGAATACTTTCTCTTGCGCGTTGAGAGCCTGCTGGGCCTGTTGTGTATCGGCTTCGGCCTTTTGAATTTCTTCGGGCAGGCTGGCGGCGGTCGTGGTCTCGTAACTGGCTTGAGCCTGCTCGTACGAGCCCTTGGTGTCTTGCGCAGCCGCGGAGAGATCGCGATTTTCCAGTACCGCCAGTAACTGACCCTCGCGCACGGGGCTGCCACGCTTCACCAGGAACTTCTGTACCGGAGCGGTGATCTTGGGCACGATGGCGGCTTGTTGTTTGGGGAACAGGATGGCTTGCGTGGTGATCGTGTGCTGAATGGTTTGCTTCGCGACGGGGGAGACTTGGACGGTCACGGTCGGCTCTGTATCCTCCTTTTTAGAGGAGCAGGCTGCAGCCATCAGAAGGGCTGCGAGCGCGGCCAAGGCAGCCAGAGCAGGGATGCGCATCAGAGTTGCGACGCGCGAAATTCTGCAGGATGAGCAATCGATCGGGGTCATTTGCTTAGAAGTTCCCCGTTAAGGTTTGTAGGTTCGCGACGGCAACGCGATAACGGGACTGGCCATCGTCATACGCATTGCGCGCAAGCGTCAATGTATTTTGCGCATCGACGACTTCTAGCACGGTCGATTCTCCCGCCTGATAGCGCAGAGTGGTGAGCCGCAGGCTGTCGGCTGCCATTTCGGCGGAACTGGCCAGCGACTCCATCTCGGAACGCGCGATTTCGGCCTCGCTGAAAAACTGGCGCAAGTGGCTAAGCAACTGGCGCTGGGCGAAGCTGAGCTCGACATGGGCTTGATCGCGGCGCAACTCAGCCTGCTTCAGCTTGCTGCGATCGGCTCCCCAACTGAAGATTGGAATCTGCAAGGTCGCAATGGTCGAATAACCCAGGTTCCGGACGCCATTGGTGGTGAGGGCGAAGTGGTTGGAATCAATTCCGTAGAAGTAATCCAGGGTCAACGACGGCAGGAGCCCGCCCCATGCGGCGGTGACCTCGTGAGTGGCGACCTGGTAGGCAGCGAGGGCGGCGCGCAGGTCGGGATTGTTTTTCTGGCCCGCCGCCGTGACCTGGGCGAAGGTGGGCAGTGGTTCGGGATTCTGAAGATCATCCACGACGGTGAAATTCTGGTTGAAATCGGGGAAGAGCATCACGGCCAAGTCGAGGCGGCTGCGCTCCATGGCGAGTTGCGATTCCTGCAGATCTCGCTGTTGTTGCTGGGCCTGTATGCGAGCCTTAAGAACGTCGGCATGGGCGACCTCGCCCCCGGCCTCGAGCTTCTGGCTGATATCGAGAAAGTGCGCGGCTTCGGCGGAAGCTCTCTGCTCATTCGCGTACTTGCGCTGCGCCACCACGAGGCCGTAGTAGGCCTGAGTGACTGTCACTACCAGGCCGCGGGTGGCGATTTCAGCCCTGGCTCGCGCCAGAGCCAGAGCGGCAGAAGAGCGGCGGTAGTCCGCGACATTGGTCAGCGAGAGCGCTTCGTGAACGTTTCCCTGGCTGATGTACTCATGCACTCCGTTGTTGGCGATGAACTTGGAAGTGGGACAACCGGCTGTGCTGGTTTGGCAACTCGCCGGGAGGGAACCTGTTCCTTGCGTGTAGATGTAGGAGGTGTCGTAGTTCACGTCGGGCAGAAGCATGGCGCGCGCTTGGACGCGGTCTTCGCGTGCTAAGCCCAAATCGGTGAGGGCGGAGCGGTATTCCGGCGTGTTCTGGCGAGCACGCTGCAATGCATCTTGCAAGGTGAGGGTTAACGGAGCGCTCAAATTTTGAGTTGGTGCCGTCGCCTGTGCAAAACCCATGCTGGGGATAGCCAACAACACCAAAATGGAAATCGGGTGTCGGAGGAGCGCCCCGAATTGGGAGCTGGCGGTTCTCGTTGCCGGAAGGTTTTGATCCAGATTCACAAGGCACCTCGGAGCACGGAATTGGGCGTGGGGAACGCCCCAAAGTAACTGACATGCACTGCTTTAAATGACGACTGAGGGTGGTTCTGCCGATGGAAACTCGAGCCTGGCCAAATTTCTGAGCTCGAAGACGGCATCGTTGCGCGAGTCGAAGACCCCATCCGCATGGCCCTCCTCGGACCAATTTGGAACTCGGACAGGCTAGCACGGAGTGCCTGAAGGCCACCTGAAAACCTGGTCCGCAGCCCCAAGTTACAGCTGCTCACGTACTTAGGTCACAAGAACTGTGTAGGCGAAGAAATGGAGAAAAGCGTGCTGTAGGTTGTGTGTCATAGAAAGCAGGAAACAGTCATGATCGAACTCGACCAAGTCAAAGTTACGCCGCGCGACCACGAGGTTTTGAATTTACTGTTGCAGGGCTGCAGCAATAAGGAAATCGCGGGTCAACTTAAGATCAGCCCACGCACCGTGAAACAGCATCTACGCACGTTATTTCTGCGGGCGGGAATTCGGGAGGGCAGAAAGCGAGTAAAGCTGGCAATCGCATTGTTCAACAACCAGGCGGTGCAATCATGATGCCCCGAGAATGCATGACCGCGAAGGAAATTCAGATTGCGATTCTCGTCTGGGAGGGGCTAACGAATCGGGAGATCAGCCGGATTGCGGGGACTACTGAGCAGGTCATCAAGAATCACCTGCGAAGCATCTTCGACAAACTGGGAGTCTGGAGCCGGCTGGAACTGGCCATGTATGTGGCCAGCCACGGAGGAAAGAACTGGCCGCAGAGCGAGGGGCTTGGGACTGAGATGCATGCTGGAGATTGGGGCAGACTGACAAGCGTTGCAGGATGATGGTTTACCGCTGAGGGCAGCCGGCTCCAGGCGGGCGGTTCCACTCTCTTCTGCAAAAACTTTCACGCGTTCCCCCCGCAGCATTGCCCGCGGGCACGTAAGTTGCTCGAAGGAAAGTGCTTCGCGAAGCTCGGGTGCGGCCCCGGAATTGCAGAAAGTGTTGACAGGCTCAGGAGACTCGAGCCGCCTTCGCATTCCCAGGCGAACCCCAGCACATGGCATACACCGAGATCTTCTGGATGACTTGCGATTCGACAGAACAACTGCGGGCCGAGTACGGGCCCTTCCACACGCGAACCGAGGCCGAGATGCAAGCGCGGAAGCTCGGATTCGGGTACTTGTTGCGTTACGAGCATTTGCTCGGGGCGGATGAGGAAATCGAGGAAGTGCGGTGCATTTTCGTGGAATTGCCGGGAGCCCATCCCATCGGCACTGAAAACATCCCCGTGAATCTTCACACTCGCTGCGCGACCTGCGGAGAATCGTCTACGCACGACAAGGCGTGGCAGGCGGAGGTCTGGGCTGACATCCATGAATTTGAGCACTCGCGGCACAGGGTACGCCTGTTCGAGCATGCGCGGGGACGAGGGCTAAAGGAAATCTGCGACTGGCGCGGCTGATCTGCCGCAACTGGGGATACCCACCGGGGACACAGAGGAGCACAGGGTAAGCCTCTGCGCTCCTCTAATTCGCCCGGGTGAAATCGCGATGAGCGCTACGGCTTAGTGGAGAGGGCGCTGGCTGAGGCGCGGTCCAGAAACCAAATCAGCTTCCCATCCTTCGGTTGAACCAGCTTGGCCGGATACTGCTCGGCTGAGACATTCTCTTCCAGAACGGATCGAAGGACGGTAGCCTTGTCGGTGCCGCTGACCAGAAACGCAACACAATAAGCGGCATTGAGAACGGGCAAAGTCAGCGTCAACCGATGCGTCTGCATCTTCTCAACCCAGTTGGCGACCACGAGTCGTCGCTTTTCCTGAAGCGCAGTTGAACCGGGAAACAGTGAGGCCGTATGTCCATCCGGGCCCAGGCCGAGAAGAATCAGATCGAAATGAGGAAAGGTCTCCGGCCCAAGTTGAAAGAACTTGCGAAGGGTCTTTTCATACGCGTCGGCAACCGCGGCTGCATCGGGGTTCTCGGCGGGGAAACGAAAGATGTTTCCGGGAGGAACAGGGACTTTCGACAACATGGCCTCACAGGCCATGCGGTAGTTGCTGTCAGGATCCGTGGGGGAGACGTGGCGTTCATCTCCCCAGAAGAAAAACATCTTGTCCCAAGGCAGGATGGTGCGGGCATTCGTGGCCAGCAGGTTGAAGAGGCTTTTGGGAGTGGATCCGCCGGACAGGGCGATGG
>JAICJP010000121.1 GCA_025928375.1 Candidatus Sulfotelmatobacter sp. | reverse complement strand
GAATCCCGCAACCATGGTCCAGACAAAGCGTCGTCGCCGCCGATCAACCTCGGTGGAAGGAGCAGTTCCAGCGACACCAGCGGCAGCCGCTGCTTTTGAGGTGCCGACAGCTGGGGTGCCGACATACTTGGTCGCATCCGCTTTGGCTGCGGGTTTCGCCACTTCCGGATTCGGAGTGACCTTTGAGGTCTCCAACTCCGCCATGAGCTTCCTCCTCCTGCTTTGTCTGACTGGCCCTGTTCTAATCCCCGGCAGCCGCCGCGTACTGCGGCGCCGCCAACTTCCTCCCTGGAGTGCGAATCGGAACCTCTGCAGAAACTTCCTGCGTCAATGCCTGCTGAACGATCTCGGTGAGGGCCTGGATGAATTTAGGAGAATCATTCAAACCGGCGGTCATCTCAAACTGTGTGATGCCGAGTTCGTGCGCCTCGTGGCGAGCCTCGTGATCGATCTCGCCCAACGTTTCCACGTGATCGGAAACAAAGGCGATCGGCACAACGCAGACCTCACGCACCTGTTCGGCGGAAAGAACCTTCAGAGTGTGATGCAGCGAAGGCTGCAGCCAGCGACTGGCACCGACCTTGCTTTGATAACAGAGGCGATGCGGGTTGCTCCATGCACCCCAGGCCATCAGCAGGCGCACGGTTTCTTCGATCTGGTGCTGGTAGGGGTCGCCTCTTTCGATCACGGACATGGGAACACTATGGGCGCTGAAAACAATTTCCGCACGCTCAGGAGCGGGAAAGCGCGACAGAGCTTCGTTGACCTTCTCGACCAGCGCATCAAGATAAGTCGCTTCGCGATAGAAGGGAGCCACCACGTGCACCGGCACATCATCGCGGAAGAGCCGGTTCCACTCATTGAGGCTTGACCCAGTGGTGGTTGAAGAATATTGCGGATACAACGGCAGCAAAACTAGTTCATCGCAACCGGCGGCTTGCAGTTGCGCGATTGCCTCCCCGGTAAACGGATGCCAGTAACGCATCGCCACAAAGCAGTGCGCGTCAATTCCCTCGCGCTGCAGTGCGCGTTCCAGCGCGCGGGCCTGGCGCTCCGTATTCGGACGGATCGGCGATCCGCCTCCCATCGTGGCGTAGTGGTGCTGCACCTTGCGGGAGCGCGTTGTCGAAATCAGCTTGGCCAGGGGTTTACGACCGATGCGGGCGAAAGGGAAGTCGATGATATCGGGATCGCAGAATAAGTTGTAAAGGAAAGGTTCAATTGCTTCCAGCGTGTCAGGCCCGCCTAGCTGAAAGAGAACTATCCCCACGCGCCGGTTTGTCCGCGTCATTTCCCCACAATCCCCAGAACGGGGAGCACTTTACTCCCAATCAACGGCGAGAGTCAATGGCGGATGTACAGAAAATGCGCTGAGCTCGATTTCGCACGCGTCCATCATGCGGTTTGAAACCCGGTTGCAAAGCGCGCCGGTTGCATGCAAGCTCAGACCATGCCAGAACTGCCGGATATCGCCGCTTACATCACGGCCTTGGAAGCGCGCGTGCTTGGGCAGAAGCTCGAGCGGGTGCGTCTGGGCAATCCATTTCTGCTGCGTAGCGTGACCCCTCCGCTTTCTATGGTGGAAGGACGCACCGTAGAGCAACTGCGCAGGATCGGAAAACGTATCGCATTCGGAGTGGAGGGCGATCTCTGGCTGGTGCTCCATCTGATGATTGCAGGCCGTCTGCACTGGAAGAAACGCGACGTGAAGTTAGGCGGGCGGCAGAACCTGGCGGCATTCGATTTCCCCAACGGTTCTTTACTGCTCACCGAAGCAGGAAGCAAGCACCGGGCGTCCTTGCATCTGTTGAACGGCGAACAGGAACTGAGCGCGTTCGACGCGGGTGGGATCGACGTACTCGCGGCCGATCTCGATCAGTTCCAGACCGCGCTGACACGCGAGAATCATACGCTCAAGAGAGCGCTGACCGATCCACGTCTGCTCAGCGGAATCGGCAATGCTTACTCAGACGAAATCCTGCATGCTGCCCAGCTTTCGCCAGTCGCGCTCACGCAAAAGATCAAGGAGGAAGAGTGGCATCGATTATTTGGGGCCACTCGGCAAACCTTGCAGCTGTGGGTCGGCCGCTTGCGCGAGGAGGCCAAGGCCGCGTTCCCCGAGAAGGTCACAGCTTTTCGCAGAGATATGGCGGTGCATGGCCGCTATGGGATGCCTTGCCCCAGATGCGGAGACAAGGTTCTTCGCATTCGTTATGCCGATAAGGAAACGAACTACTGCGCCCGCTGCCAGACAGGAGGGAAGGTGTTGGCGGACCGCAGCCTGTCGCGCCTGCTGGGATCAGATTGGCCGCGGACTCTGGAAGAACTGGAAGCCCTGAAAAAACGGTAACAGCCGCCGCCTAAGCCTGCACCGGTTCCGCTTTGGCTTTTTCCATCTCTTCGATCACGGCATCGGCGAATTCTGAGGTCCCCGCCTGCCCGCCAATGTCTCGCGTGAGTTTCTCGCGATGCCGGTATACCCGCTCGAGGGCGTTGCGGATTTGCGTTGAAGCGTCGTGTTCGCCCAAGTGGCGCACCATAAGGAGCGCAGAACGCAGCAAGGCCGTTGGGTTCGCCAGATTCTTGCCCGCGATGTCAGGCGCCGAACCGTGCACCGCTTCAAAAACAGCGCAGTGTTCCCCGAGGTTGGCGCTGGGCACAAATCCCAGGCCTCCTACAAAAGCCGCGCACAAGTCGGACAGGATATCACCGTAGAGATTTTCCATCACCAGCATGTCGTACTGGTAGGGATTCATTACCAGT
Organism: Candidatus Sulfotelmatobacter sp.; assembly: GCA_025928375.1. Classification (GTDB taxonomy): domain Bacteria; phylum Acidobacteriota; class Terriglobia; order Terriglobales; family Acidobacteriaceae; genus Sulfotelmatobacter. The sequence continues at coordinate 8,937 of JAICJP010000121.1, read as the reverse complement.
TGCATGCATGTGTTATCGACGATGTGCTCGCCGTAGGTGATTTCCGGATACTTCTTGGCCACATCGCGCGCGCAACGCAGGAAAAGGCCGTCCGACATCTTCATGATGTTGGCTTTGTGAATCGCATGAATCTTCTTGCGCTGATTGTTGCGCGCGTACTCGAAAGCAAATTTCGCGATACGCGTGCAGGCCTTCTCCGTCATGATTTTCAGGCTTTCCACGACCCCTGGCACGACTTCATGTTCCAGGCCGGAGTACAGGCCCTCAGTGTTCTCACGCACGATGATGAGGTCCACATCAGGATAGCGTGTCGGTATGTGAGGCAAGTTGCGAATCGGACGAAAATTGGCGTAAAGCTCGAATCTCTTCCTGAGTGCAACATTGATGCTCGGAAATCCGCCACCCACGGGCGTTGTGACGGGACCCTTCAAGGCGACGTGGGTCCGTTCGATGGACTCGATCAGATCTTTGGGAATATATTCGCCGGACTTTTCGAAGGCCTCTGCACCGACCGCGAAGCTTTCCCATTCAAACTTGACGCCGGTAGCTTCCAAAATGCGCACGGTGGCCTTCGTCACTTCCGGGCCGATGCCGTCGCCGGGAATCAGGGTTATTTTATGAGCCATAAAATGATTTGCCCCAGTGAGTACTAAGTAGCGGTGCTCAGAACAGAAGTGAATTAAACGGTTTTGGCCTTAACCAGGTCCTTCAACTCGTTCATGAATTCTTTGACGTCTTTGAAATCGAGATAAACGGAGGCGAAGCGAACGTAGGCAACCTTGTCGTATCGGCGGAGGCGGTTCATGATCAGTTCGCCGAGTTCGCTGGTCTTGCGCTCTCGCTCAGCCGATTCGATGACGAAAGACTCTGCTTCGTTCACGATTTGTTCGAGCTTGCTGATCGGAACTGGCCTCTTCTCGCAGGCACGCAGCAGGCCGTTAAGCACCTTCTGCCGATCGAATTTCTCCCGCCGCCCGTCTTTCTTCACCACCATGTAAGGAATTTCGTCGATGCGTTCGTAGGTAGTAAAGCGCTTCCCGCATTTCAAACACTCACGGCGGCGGCGAATGGAATCGGCTTCCTTGCTCTCGCGCGAATCCACAACCTTGTCATTCTCAAACCCGCAAAAAGGACATTTCATGGCGCTGCTGGCTTATCGACAGGGACCTGACTCGACTCCGGATACACGCCGGATGCGTAGAGGCCAGGCATTCCGCCGCTCCGATGATATTGAAATTGTAACAGTTACGGCGAGTTGCCACGGGGAGCCAGTAGCGATTTGATCACCTGCCCTGCAGCGCGCCTGCACAAAAAGGCGCTCGCACCCCCTGCGGTACGAGCGCCCTTCTTCTCCATGCCTTGCCGGTGACGGAAGGCCGGAAGCTTGCGATCCTGAGCCGGTGAAACAAGTTCACCCCTTAGGCATCTGCAGCCGAGTGTGGACCAGATGCACTCGCCTTTTGTCAGCGGCATGTCAGAATATTGTAAAAAGCTCAAATCCAACTCGGTCGGAGTGCCTCTAAACGCCCGCGTCTCCTACTGTTATCATGACCTTTCCCCTGACCAAGCCTGTGCGCCTGCTGGCCCATCTCGCAGTGTGTTTGCTGGCTCTTCCGCTAGCGGCTCAAAGCACGATGGGCGAATTACACCTTCGCGTGACCGATCCGCGCGGATCGGGCATGAAGGCATCGGTGCAGATTGCGAGTGAAGCCAACCAATACGACAGCACCTTTGCCACCGACGATTTCGGCCACCTCGTCGCCAAGCGATTGCCTTTCGGTCTCTACGATGTTCGCGTCGAGCAACCAGGTTTCGCGCCTGCTTCGGCGAGTATCGAGGTGCGTTCGGCAGTACCGGTCGAATACTCGATCAAGCTCAACCTGCCATCCGTAAGCACCTCGGTCACTGTGCTGGCGACCGAGACCCTGGTGGATCCGCATCGGTCAACTTCGGTGAACGAAATTGGCGAACAAACAATCCAGACTCGAACCACCTCGTTGCCGGGCCGCTCTTTGCAGGACCTGGTGAGTTCGCAGCCGGGCTGGACCTATGAAGGCAACGCGGTGCTTCATCCCCGAGGCACGGAATATCAAACCCAGTTCGTGCTGGATGGAATTCCACTCACAGACAACCGGTCACCGGGCCTTGGTCCGGAGATCGAGGCCGACGACATCGATTCGCTGACCGTCTATACCGCGGGCATTCCGGCGGAGTTCGGGCGCAAGATGGGGGGAGTAGTCGAGGTCAACACGCTCAAGGATGCGCAGCCAGGGATCCACGGGCAAGTCGTCCTATCCGGAGGCAGCTTCGATACAGCCGGCGCTTTCGCGCGAGTGCAGTACGCCTGGAAGCGAAGTACGCTGGGAGCCAGCGCGTCTGGCGACATGACCAGCCGCTACTTGAACCCGGTCGTTCCGCAGAACTACACCAATCGCGGAACTACGGGCGATCTTGCCGCTCATTACGAGCGCGACCAGACAGCCAAAGATCGTATCAGCCTCATCGTGCGGCATGATCTCTCGCGCTTTCAGATTCCCAACGAGCAGATTCAGCAGGCGGCTGGACAGCGCCAGGATGGCGGCAATTTCGAGACGATCGGAATCGCCTCGTACCAGCATGTGTTCTCACCCGACGTGCTGGGCAGTTTGCGAGGCATGGTTCGCGACAACGCGAATGCTCTGACATCGAATCCACAATCCACTCCGGTCATCGCGTTCCTGCACAACCACTTTCGCGAAGCCTATTTCAACGGCGCGCTTTCGCTGCATCATGGCAACCACGACCTCAAAGCGGGTTTCGAGTCAGACAATACGTTCTTGCAAGAGCGCTTCAACGATCGCATTACTGATCCCAGCCGTTTTGATCCCGGTACGCCGCTGAGCTTCGCGTTTCCGGGGAGTGTCCCATCAGAAGGACGCCGTCCGGAACTGGATCAGGCGGCTTATATCCAGGACTCGATTCGCTACCGCAACTGGACCTTCAGTGCCGGATTGCGCTGGGATCACTACCAATTGCTGGTGAATCAGAACGCGCTGAGCCCGCGGCTTTCCGCAGCGCGCTTCTTTCCAGCGGCAGGACTGCTGGTGCATGTCTCATACGACCGGGTGTTCCAGACCCCCGAAGCTGAAAACATCCTGCTGGCGAGTTCACCGCAAGTGATCTCGCTGAATCCCAGTATATTGCGACTGCCCGTTGAGCCTTCCCGCGGTAATTACTATGAGATCGGCGTCACCAAACCAGTGCTGGGGCAATTGCGCTTGGATGCGAACTACTACCGCCGGTACTCGAATAACTACGCTGACGATGATCAGCTTCTGAGCACCGCGGTCGCGTTTCCGATCGCGTTCAGGAAAGCCATCATCTACGGAGCGGAGGGCAAGCTGGAGATCCCTCACTGGGGGCGGTTCTCGGGAGTCGTAAGTTACTCCTACATGGTCGGCAATGCGTGGTTCCCCGTCACCGGTGGATTATTTTTAGGACAGGACGCGATCAGTGCCGGAAACCAATTGACCGGGCATTTTCCAGATACGCAGGATCAGCGCAACACGGTGCGTACCCGGTTGCGGTATCGCCTCTCATCTCGGACCTGGGTCGCAGGCGGGGCCGCGTATGGAAGCGGAATGCCCTTCGAGTTCACGGGAACGTCTGAACAGGCCCTGGCGCAGTATGGACCGGCAATGGTGGATCGCGTCGACTTTGCGCGCGGCAGAGTGCGGCCCTCGCTTGCCGTGGACGTCTCGGCAGGGGCCGAGCTGTACCGGCGTGATCAATGGCTGACAACCTTGCAGGCCGATTTACAGAACTTGAACAATCGGCTGAACGTGCTCGATTTCGGCGGCTTGTTTTCGGGGAACGCCATTGCGCCCCCGCGCAGTTACTCGCTGCGGCTGCAAACCTCGTTCTAAGGTTCAGGGCAGATGTTCGGAAAGTACTAAACGACGAAGTACTTCGCTCCCGGATGATGCACCACAATTGCCGACGTGGACTGCTCCGGTTCGAGCAGGAATCCTGAGGTCAAACGCACTCCCACGTTTTCTTCCGGCTTGAGCAGCGCAAACAGCTTGGTTTGATCTTCCAGGTGCGGGCACGCTGGGTAACCAAACGAATATCGTGAGCCACGATACTTCTGATGAAAAAGATCGCGGATTTCCGCAGAATCTTCGGTCGCGATCCCCAGTTCTTCGCGCATCTTTTTGTGATGCAGTTCGGCCAAAGCCTCTGCCGTTTCCACGCTCAGTCCGTGCAGGTAGAGATACTTGGTGTACTCTCCACCCTCGAACAGGCGCTGGGTTTCGACGCTCGCGTGGCGCCCGATGGTGACCAGTGACAGACCGATTACGTCCATCTTGCCGGAAGCTTTCGGCGCAAAGAAATCCGCGATGCTGAGACGCCGCCCTTCCTTCTGCCGTGGGAAGGTAAACCGCAGCAGTTCTTTGGCGCCCGCCTCCCAGCGATCGCTGCAGGGACGCGGCTTGGAATCAGGCGCTTCGTAGACGATGACATCGTTCCCGTCAGCTTGCGCCGGGAAATATCCGTAAACGACGGCCGGAGCAAACAATCCTGACGCTGCCACTTCATCTTGTAAATTTTTGAGGATCGGGCGAAATTTCTCGTCGACCAGCCGCACGTAATCCGATTGCGAAGCGGTCTTCAACTGCCACTGATTCTTGAATAGCGCGGTTTCGTTGATGTAGCGGAAGACCTCGCGCAGATCGTAATCTTTTTTCACCCGCACTCCCCAGAAAGGCGGAGCGGGGATATTCGGCGCATCCGTCACTACCGGGCTACGCTCTGCGAACACTGGGCCGGTTTCTTCATCCACTACGGAAGCCTTGGCATACTCCTTAACGGTTTTGCCTTCCTGCAGCCGCTTTTCGCGCCCGCCATTCTCGGTGATGAGGTCCTCCATGATGTGCAGCCCGGCAAAGGCATCATCCGCATAGAACACCGCGTTCCCGTACTCGCGGCGCAGATCGTCTTCCACATATTTGCGAGTGAGCGCAGCTCCGCCGCAGATCACCGGGAACTCGAGCTTCTGCCGCTCCAGATCCTGAATGACATACTTCATCTCGAGAGTGGATTTCACCAGCAGACCGCTCAGGCCGATCGCGTTGGCCCCGTGCTCCTGCGCGGCGCGGATAATCGAATCCCCCGGCTGCTTGATGCCAAGATTGATCACCTTGAATCCGTTGTTCGAAAGGATGATGTCCACCAGGTTCTTACCAATGTCGTGAACGTCGCCCTTCACCGTCGCGAGCACAATGGTGCCTTTCTGGGATCCGGACTTCTTCTCCATCTTAGGCTCGAGATAAGCGACCGCGGCCTTCATCACTCCGGCCGAGTCGAGCACCGAGGGCAGCTGCATTTTTCGCGCGCCAAACAGGTCGCCGACCGTCTTCATGCCATCCAGAAGGACAGTATTGATTAGTTCAAGGGGAGAGTAGCTTGCCAGTGCATCTTCAAGCAGCACTTCAAGTGACTTCTTGTGGGCTCCCTCGCCTACGGATTTTTCGCCATTGATGATGGCGAACTTCAACTTATCTTCCACCGATAAGGTATCGACGTGCGCGGTGGTCGAAGCCGCCGGCTTGCCCTTCATCCCGGCGAAGTGCGCCATGTAGACCTGCAGCGGATCGCCCGCGGATTCGTCGCGGAAGATCAGCTTGCGCGCGAGGTCGACCTCTTCCTGCGGAATCTTGTAGAGCGGATAAATCTTCGTGTAGTTCACGATGGCCATATCGAGGCCATGATCGACTGCCTCATGCATGAAAACCGAATTCAGCACGCGGCGCGGGTAGGCGTCGAGACCGAACGAAATGTTGCTCACACCCAGAATCGTTTTGACGTCCGGCAACTCCTTCTTGATTCGCTCGACGGCTTTGAGCGTCTCGATGCCGGCCGTACGGTATTCCTCCTGGCCCGTCGAAATAGGCAGCGTCAGTGCATCGAAAATCAGGTCTGTTGAATCCAAGCCGTACTTCTTGGTCGCGAGGTCGTGGATGCGATGCGCGATCGCGACCTTCTTGTCCGCAGTCAGCGCCATGCCGTCTTCATCAATAGTGAGCGCGATGACCGCCGCACCGTAGCGCTTCGCCATGGGAAGAACTTTCGAGGTGCGTTTCTCGCCGTCTTCCAGGTTGATCGAGTTGATGATAGCCCGACCCGGGATGCGCTTCAGTGCTTCCTCGACCACGTCGGCTTCAGTCGAATCGATCAGAATAGGAGCGGGAACGCGGGTGGCAATCTTTTCGAGGATGGAGGAGATATATCCCTTCTCGTCCTCGCCCACGATGGCACAGCACAGGTCGAGCATGTGCGATCCCTCGTTGACCAGCTTTTTCGCCAGCGCGAGGATCTCGTCATATTTCTTACCCTGGACCATTTTGCGGAAGTGCTCGACGCGCGTGGTCGTATTCATTTCCTCGGCCACGATCAGCGGTTTGGGCTCGAGATCGAGGGGAACGCTGGTGTAGGCGCTGGATGCGGAGCCCGCACGCTTCACATTGCGTTTCGCAGGCTCCACGCCGGAAAGGGCGTCCACCACGGCTTTCAGGTGCTCGGGGGTGGTTCCGCAGCAGCCTCCCACGATGCGCACGCCGTAATCCTGCACGAAGTGCTTGTGATATTCCGCAAGTTCCGAGGGCGATAGCTTGTAGACTGCGTGTCCCCCCACGTTCTGCGGTAATCCTGCATTGGGCAGCACGGACACTTCTTTGGTCGAATTCAACGCAAGATAACGGACCGCATCGTTCATCTCCTTAGGGCCGGTGGCGCAATTCAAGCCAATAGCATCCACCTCGAACGGCTCGAGGGCAGTCAGGGCAGCGCCGATCTCAGTTCCCAGAAGCATCGTGCCGGACTCCTGGAGCGTCACTTGGACCGTGACGGGAAGCCGCTTGCCTGCCTTGCGCATCGCTTCCAACACGCCGATGCTGGCGATTTTGGCTTGCAGAAGATCCTGGGCAGTCTCCACCAGAAGCACATCGACACCGCCCTCGATGAGAGCCGCAGCTTGCTCTTCGTAAGCCTCGGCCATAGCCTCAAAACCGATATGTCCGAGGGACGGCAGCTTGGTGGTTGGACCTAGCGATCCCGCGACGAAGCGCGGCTTGTCCTTGGTAGCGAATTGCTCAGCGACTTCGCGAGCCAGTTGCGCTGCCTTCAGGTTGATCTCCCGCACCTTGTCGCGCAGGTCGAATTCCCCCAGGACGATAGAGCTTCCTCCAAAGGTATTGGTCTCGACAATATCGCAGCCAGCCCGGAAAAAATCTGCGTGAATATCGCGAATAATGTCCGGACGGCTGAGCACCAGAACTTCGCTGCAGTTTTCTTTGCCCCAGTAATCATCCAGAGTAGGGTTTCGCTTCTGGATATTGGTGCCCATGGCGCCGTCATACACGACAACGCGTTCTTTCACTGCTTGTAAGAAGTCAGACATGAAAGCTTCTAGCTCCTAGCTGCTAGCCAATTTCCTTCCTGCTTGTAGAGAGTAGCTAGCTACGTCTCTAGTAACCAGGATTTAGATCACTGTAAACCCGCGCAAATCCGTGGCAAAGAAGTGATCTTCCACATGCACAAAACGCCGGTCGCGATGGACCGGCGTCAGTGAAATGAAAAACTGATCTGGAAAGCTTAGCTCCCCGGCACCATTTCTGCCGGCGCCCCACCATTTACGTCCGCCTGATTGAATACGATGTTGGCACCCATGTGTGCTGGCGTGGGGGCCAGCATTTGCTCCTTGCGCATGATCAGATTCGTCGCGTTAAAGGTTGCCAGTTCAAAGCCATGACCGTGCGTGATGGCGTCCGTGGGGCAGGCTTCGACACAATATCCGCAGAAAATACAGCGGTTGTAGTCGATGTTGTAAACCTTCGCATAGCGCTCGGCGCCGCTGACGCGATTTTCGGCCGTATTCTCCGCCGCCTCGATATAAATACAGTTGGAAGGACAATTGGCCGCGCACAGAAAACAGGCTACGCACTTCTCCAGCCCATTTTCGTCCCGCTGCAGCACGTGCGCTCCACGGAAACGGGCTTCAATGCGGGCTCCACGCAGAGGTCCCTTGCCATCGGGATAGTTCTCAACGGTCGTGGGCTTAAACATCTCCGAGAAGGTGATGCTCATGCCTTTTGCGATCGCGGCGATATTTTTCAGCACTGACATGTCTTTATCAGTATACCGAAACTGATGCAGTGCCGTCGCTCACGATGGCAGCAGATAGCGTTATGGTGGAATCATGTAGGAACAGCCGCCATCGGCTGTCCGGTCGAGCGAAGCTCGACTGGCTATTGTTGGCAACGATGAACGACGGATTTGTACCGAAGAGCCAGCCCAACAACATCGGCCTGTGTGCCGATTGCTTACACATGCGGCAGATCAAGTCGGACCGCGGTTCACTCTTCTATATGTGCCAACTCTCGGCGACGGATGAAAAGTTTCCGAAGTATCCGCGCCTGCCCGTGCTGCGATGCTCCGGCTACCAGCCGTCAGCTTCCAAGGCAGATAGACCGACCAGCTGATTCGAACTCCCGATGGTGATCCGTGTCACTGCACGTTCGCAGGTGGAGTGTCAACATCGATGCCAGGAGTCCACTCATGCTTTTGAAGGGTATCGCCACCCTGGCAATCGTATTTTTCTTCATATGACTCGTCGCCGTGCTCCAGGCCTGGAGCAAGGGAACGACAACCGAGCACCTCTTCAATCTGTTCTTCATTGGTGTGTTCGGTTTTGGCGCGCTCTGGGGTGTGCGCACGCTGTTTGGGTTGTCGCGGTAAGGCGCCGGCCAAACAACGAAAAGTAAAACCGAGCCGCCTCATTCCAAACCAAGCTCTTTCACGAGCGCCTTCCATTTGCTCTCGACCAGGGCTTTCGTCTTGGAATCCATCACAATCTCATCCGGCCACGGACGCGAGAAGCCCTCGCTGGCCCACTTGCGT
>JAICJP010000218.1 GCA_025928375.1 Candidatus Sulfotelmatobacter sp. | reverse complement strand
GCCGTCGGCTTTTTATCCCCTTCCGGCGGCGGTGTTGAGGGTGATTTCGTTTCGTCCGGCATAATGCGAACGCACTGGCTCGGCGCAAGTTCCTACGTGAAGAACGTTAACTTTTATCAGCTTGAGAGAACGGTGTCAACGAGCGAACGCACGTTTGACAACTCATTCGCCGCCGCATCTTTGCTTCGGAAGAAAGCAATTCAGGAACCTGAGAATTCCACGTGTTCGGGGCTCTATCGCGCCTGGGCCTGGTAAGTCTCAATCAGGTCGCGGATGCGTTGCGCATCCGCTTTGCGATGTCCGTGGCTGGTGATGGGATCAGTTCCGCCTGTGGATTCAATGACGATTTCCGCCCAGAAGACGCCCGTCGAGATATGCACCGAAGCGACCTTAGATATGGGAATGCTTTCTTCGTTGGAGCCGAATAGCCGCGATTTCGTGCGGACCACCCGCTGCGGGCTGACAACGATTCTGGTGGGAAAGAAGAAGTTGCCGCGTGTCCAGCGCGAGGCCGCAAACGTCTCCGCCGGAGACGAATCCATCGCAGTGAGATCAGGTGAGGCCATTCGACTCAATGAAAATGCTCCAGTTCCAAATTACTCAATTGCCCAATTTCCCAATTTCTTACACCCACTCCAGCGCGCCTTTACCCCACACCCAAATGTAGCCAACGATCAGAATGGCGAGAAAGACCAGCATTTCCAGCAGCCCAAACAGTCCGAAGGCCTTGAATTTCACCGCCCAGGGGAAGAGAAAGATGGTTTCCACATCGAAGACCACAAACAAGATGGCAATGATGTAATAGCGCACGGTATATCTTCCGCGCGCGCTATCCACCGGGTCGATGCCGCACTCGTAAGGCATCAACTTCGTCTTGCTGGGATTATCTGGACGCACCAGTTTGGCGACCAGCAACGTGATCGGCAGCAGCGCGCCGACAATCGCAATAAAGATGAAGATCGGAACGTAATTTTGTGGCATAAACGTGGCTCGTGAAACTGCGGCAGCAGGCGATAATATCGCCCTTGCCCAACGACTTCAAGCAAAGACCGCGTAGCGACAGCTCTCAGGCTGCCCAGCCAGGCGAAGCGAGCCGGCAGGTCGCAGCCCCGTCATGCAAATCCATCCGATTGCGGCACCTAAGCCTCCGTGTTCATCTGCGTCCCCAGGGTGAAAAAATCGCTTTGACCATAGGGACACTGAGGAACAGAGGGGCTGAATTCACTTCTCCCAATGCGTCGTCGCAAACTTCAGCGGATCAAAGGTGTCCGGATCAAGCTTCACATTGGCTTGAATCTCGGTGTAATCTTCGGAGAAGACTTTTCTTCCCTCGGAATATACCTCCACACCGGCCGCGATCCAGGCGCCCGCGAGCGGTCGGTAGTGGATGAAGCGAATATCTTCAACCTTCTCCGCGTCCTTCCGTGCCGGTTCGATGTCACGTAGAAACAGCAAGCTGTTTTTCTCAACCCAGAATTGTTTGGATTTCAGATCTGCCTTCACTGCGCCCACGACGTACACCGGTTTGCCCTCCCATGTATCCTCGTGGATTTTCGAAAGATCGTAGCCTTCCTCGCTGACAATCTTGGCTGTAATTTGCGGATCCTGGCGGTAAACGTCGAATCCGAGTACCAGCAGCATGTTGACGGAGTGCCGAGTCTCCGTGACTTTGTTGTCTTTGATGACGCTGAGATCGCCATCGATAAAGAGGTATCCCTTTCCGGCTGCCGGCGATCCAATGTCGATGCGCAACTTCCCCGGAATCGAGGCCGCCTCGTACCATGTCTCCGCGCTGCTGCTGCCGTCTGGTTTATAGGTAGTGCTCTTCTGTTTGAAAGTGACGGTCTGGTACCAGGAATTCTTGTACCGGTCATGCATGGCCCGCAGCAGGTCCTCGCCGCCGCGAATCTCTTGTGCGTAAGCGAAACTCAAACTCAAACTGAACCCCGCTATCGTGAGCACAATTGTTTTCATGGATCGGGTTCTCTTCCGCCTCGTACCAGCCGAGGCAGAATAGCAAAGAACCGTCCACACAATCTTCTCTAGGATGCGAGCGGCAGCTTGTCAGGAAATAGAAATACGGATCGGGCGAGATCCGACTGCAGCGTGCTTTCCCTGTAATAGCGCGCCAGAATTCCATTTCGCCAGACGAGAAGATCGGGATTATTGCCGGAGAATTCCACCCAGTTCTGGCTGCCGCCCCGTGCCATGCGCTCGCGGATCAGGAAGAAATACGCGTGAGTAATGGTCTCGTGGTAAAGCTGTGTTCTTCCCCGGGCAGCGGCGTATTTCTTTAGCGCGAGACAGAATCTTTGGAGTGCCTCGAGCGGAGCGAATTCGCAGAGGTATGCGAATGCCAGGTGCACATGATCTTCATGATGGAATTCGCCCGGTAGGGTGTCACTCTCAAAGCAATCAATGAGTTCGTGATTGCTCATCTGCATCAGCTTTTCCCCATCGCAATCGCAAATGCCGCTGCCGCATAGATCACTACATTGCCAATGTCATACATGCCGTGCAGCAAATGCAGCAAAATGGCGAAAACAAAGACGGCCAGCAGCAACCAGGCCCCGCGTATGGCCGTTTGCGGGATCAGCATCAGGACGCAGCCCGCGATTTCCCCGAAACTTAGAATCATGCGCACGATAGCCGGCATGTGCGTCCGCGAGAAATCGTGCGCGGCGCCGGGCAAGACAAACAAGATCGCCTCGACCAGAATCACAATGCCCAGGGTCAGCCTGAGAACCGTCACGCCTGTTTTGCCGTTCATAGCCATGGTTATTTTTCCCCATGTCTGCGCGGCGTCTTGCCCTTGATCTCTTTCAGCCGGTGACTGGCGCTGGAATCGAGATCAAGACCGTAGAACTTCTTCAACTCGCGTATGCGTTCCAGCGACGCCGGGCTGAACGGGGTCTTGCCATCAAAGGCGTGCAGCACAATGCCCTCCAGCACATCCCCCAGCGTCATATCGTGATATTCGGCAAAGCCCTTCAGCACTTTGAGAATGCGCTTCTCCATGCGCACGCCCGTCTGCACCCGTTCCACTTGCAGTTTCGGATCATCGCTCATGTGTACCAGTGTACCGAGGTACCAAGGTAGCGTCAATGGCGAAGCGAGCAGAGGCGGGCCGAAGAACAGGCCTCCCACATTACCGCGGTCACCAGGAAAGCTCGATTTCCTTTGCCCGCGCAGCCTCTTGCCCTTTCAATAATGGGGGGACTTTATGAGCAAACTGCGCTGGCTGGGCGTGTTGGTCATGGCGGTGGCGTCGATGTCTGCGGCGCAGGAGAAGGCATTCGAGTGGATCAAGGCCAGTGACGAAGCTGCTCAACTCGATCCCATGGATTATCACGCGGGTCGCGTTTACCATCCGGCCGCCAGCGGCGGCAACATGCATGTCGATATCCATGCCAGGATGCCGGTCACCGTGGCGATGGCGCCGAACGATGAGTGGGTAGCCGTCACCCAGCATCCGGAGCAGCCTCCACGACTCGAGTTCATCTGCACGCGTGAGCATGTCTTGAGCACCACGTTCGAGTGCCACCTTCCGGACGGCCGTCCCATGGTCTTGCTGGTGCGCGATGAACGCGTACCCGACCGTATGTCGGTGCAGAGCGTGGTCGCTGTTTTCAGCCATGGAGCAAGACGCTTCATCGCACCCAATGATCTCAACATCACTTATTACCGCTGGGACTGCGTGCAGAATTGCATTCAACCTGAATTCGGGTGGTCCGTGCTGGTGAAAGAGAAATACGAACTTTCCACGGCCCCGAAGGTTTACAGCATCCTGAGCCCCGACCGCGATGGCCAGCCGGTGTGGATTCGCATCAAAGCGCCAGTGCCGATGACGGTTGCGCTGGTGCCGTCCACGCTGGCAGACAAGATCTACGACGACCCATCCACGTTGTCCTCGGCCCTGGAGAGCACGAGTTGCAAGCAGCGTGGAGTGCAGTCTCTCAGTTTCAGCTGCAACGTCAGTCTCGCCGACGGACGCGAGTCCCTGGTCGTGCTTCCCGAAGACCGCGGCAAAGTTCCGCACAAAAAAGCGGAAATCGAATTGCAATCCAACGAGTGCACCGCCAACTGCGAACTGCTGAAGAAGCAGTAGCACCCGCAGCCCAGGCGGCAATCAGGCCTTGAGCGAGTACTGCCCGCCATGCAGGTAAGCGTAGTTGCCGATGTGTCCGGCGCGTGCCGCGGCTACGCCGGTTTCTACGGGCGCATTCGGCTCCTTCCGGGTTTTGATGCACTCGAAGAAATTTTCCATGTGCGTGATAGTGCCGTCGCGGAAATTGCGTTCGGTGAGCACCGGGTTCTGATCTTTGCCGGCACCCTCGCGATAGAGAGTGAAGCCCGCACGATCGATCTTCAAAGTCGCATCGGTTCCACGGAACTCGATTCCACCATCATCGATGGACGAATTCATCATGCCTTCGTACACCACGTCGAAGCCGGGGTAGCGGAAGGCTGCCTGAATGGTGTCGGGACAATCCCACTGTTCGAAGACGTATTTATCGGCCAGCATGTGGGCATGGCGCGGCTGATCGGCTTTCATCGCCCAATGCACGACGTCGATCCAGTGCGTGAATAAGTCAGTCATGGCGCCGCCGCCGAAATTCCAGAACCAGCGCCAGTGGCTGAACCTCTCATCGCTGAACGGTTGCTCCGGCGCTGAGCCCAGCCATGCTTTCCAGTCGAGCGCCTGCTGATCCACGGCTTTCATCGGCCAATTCGTGTGATAGTTCTGCCACCAGTAGGTGCGGACTTGTACGACGCGGCCCAAACTTCCTCCGTGAACCAGATCGACGGCGTCGCGGAAGTGCGCCCAACTGCGCTGCTGCATTCCGCATTGCAGAATTTGTTTGCTGGAACGTACCGCTTTGGTGAGCACCGGGCCTTCCTCAAGGTTGTGGGTGACCGGTTTTTCCAGATACACGTCCTTGCCCGCAGCGAGTGCGTCGAGCGCCATGCGGAGGTGCCAGTGATCGGGGGACGCAATGATCACCGCATCGACTTCCTTGTTGTCCAGGACCTCGCGATAATCAAGATGTGTGGTCGCGAGTCCGCCAGAGCGCTCTTTGAACAGGTCGCGATGAGGGCCGTAGACGTCGCTGACGGCCACGATCTCGCAGGGGGCAGCCTTGTCGGCGCAGTCAATGAGTCCCTTCATGCGCTGGCCGGCGCCGATGAGTCCGAGCCGAATCTTTTCATTCGCGCCAAAAACGCGCGTGGCAGCAAGCGCCGTCATTCCAGTTGCGATGATGAAACTGCGACGATCAATCATGTGGCCTCCACTGGCTAAGAGCGGATCATGGTATCAAGTTTCGGCGGTTCGCCAATGCGGATCGCAGCAATGGACGAACAGGTGGCCAGATTGGCGCCGGGGTATGCGTCGTGTAAATTCTTTTTTGGACTTGATCTCTCAAAGTATTGGGAACATGGGAGTTATGAGCGGGGTACCCCTTGTTCGGCCTGCAAAGTCTTCGATATAAAGGGCTTATGGGCAAAGTCTTCGAAAATAAGGACTTACCCTTGGGGCTTCGAGGCGGGCTGATACGGGCAGCACTGTGAGGAACGGAGAGGCCGATTTGCCACCAGCGATTCGTGTGCGTCGTTTCAGGCTGATTCGGCTGGGTTGTGGTGTGCACTGTGCATATTTTCTGCGGTCCTGAAATCTGGGTAAAGGTTGTTTGTCACAACGACGAACTATTTTTCGCGTCGTTGCTGTGGAAAAAAGCGAGAAGCACCGGATTGTTGAAAACGTCGACATCGGTTGGAGGTCCAGCCGGGATGAAGCAGCAGAAGGCGCTTTCCCGCCGACAAGCGGATTTGCCGGATCTGGTAAGCGGTGTGGGCGAGACCAATCTGCACTACTTAATGCCCTGGATGGCCAACGGGAAGACTGGCTCCATCGCGGAAGCGCCACCATCGACGTACAGCAATTGGCCGGTGATGAAGCTCGCCTGGTCAGTGCAGAGGAGAACCACGGCGTTGCCGACGTCGGCCGGCTGACCGAGGCGCCTCATGGGGGTCCAGCCGCTCTCGTGCCAGTCCTTGATAATCTGGAACACCTGGGGCGGCAGACCGCTGAGGACGCTGTCGTCGCAGGCGCCCGGACTGATGATGTTCACCGTGATGCCCTTTTGGGCGAGAGCGACCGCGAAGTAACGAGCCAGCGCCTCCTTCGCGGCTTTTGCTGAGCCCATGGCGACCCAAGGCTGCCAGCTGCCGGTTTGCCCGCCAGGCGCATAGGTAATGGCGATGATCCGGCCGTTCTTGCCCATCATCGGCACCGCTGCGCGGACCGCAACCAGGAACTCCGTCGCCTGGGTGTCAAACGTCGCCTGCCATGCCTCCAGCGGGATCTCCATTGGTTCCGCGTAGAAGCCTGTGGCGATCGTAGCCCTGGCGTTAGAAACGAAGATGTCGAGGCCGCCGAATTGGGACTTGATGGTCTCGAACATGCGCTGGATGTCCGCAACCTTGCCGATATCTGCCTTGATCACCAGAGGCGCCGTACCGCGCTCTTTGAGGAGGCGAGCGGTCTCTCCAGCGGCCGCATCGTTCTCCTTGTAGTTGATGGCAATTTTTTTCACGCCCTGTTCAGCGAGCTTCAGCGCGATTCCCCGGCCGATACCGCGTGATGCCCCTGTGATCAGAGCGGTGTGCTGGGTGAGCGTGATTGGCATGACATCCTCCCGTTCGCGTGTACGGACCGATAGGATTGATCTCGTGTACTACGCTCCGCACACGTCCATGGGAAAGCGCGTCCACGAGCGGCCGGCCAGGCACCCATTCTACACGCGATTGAATCAGTGGCCGGCCGGGGTAGAATGCTCGTCTCCTCGCCTCGGTATCGGCACGAATGGGTCGTGCTGAATCAACCACAAACGGGAAAGAGAGGCAAAAAGGATAATAGGCATGGAATCAGAGATTAAGATCGGTCAGCAATTCGAGTTCGTGATACATGCGGATAAAGGGTTTAGGCAGAAAGCTGTCGTAACCCAAGTTTTATCCAACCGGGAAGAAGGACTCGGTCCAGAGGTGGACTATTACATCGCCGACTGGATCGAAGCAAGAACGCTGTCGGAACAGCCAAAGGCGGTAGTCTTCGTGCTTGCCAACGACGGAACCGTTTATTTGGATGGCGAGCAGGTTGACATAATCGTGGACCATGCCTCGTAGCTGTTGCGGGTAGTGCGTGAATCGCATAATTCAGGCGGGAATTGTCGAATCTGTTGCGAATGACATAATCTCCAAACTGTCGATAAATCGCGATATCGCTCATCTACCCTGAAGCAAAGCAGTTTTACTTTGGCTCACTTGTGAAATGGCCTGTTTGCAACAGTAATCTTCCGTCTGTGGTCTGGGCGTGCTACACCATTGAGCAAGGAGCACAGGCCATGCTGCGAAAAGGGCTCTTAATCGTACTCGCGGTTGTGGTGAGCTTCGGGCTGACAGGCATTGCTG
>JAICJP010000477.1 GCA_025928375.1 Candidatus Sulfotelmatobacter sp. | reverse complement strand
CAGCGCTTTCGGCAACACAGGCGTTCCGCGCGTGGCAGTGGCCTGGCAGGCTTTAAGAGGCGGAGAGATGCTCTCCGGAACCCGTCTGCGCTTCTCCTATGCGACCGGATTTAAAGAACCGCGATTGGAAGAGACCTTCGCCGGTCCTCCTTACACGCAAGCCAATTCGGCGCTCAAGCCCGAGCGCTCGCGCTCGTTCGAGGCCGCACTGCAGCAGAGTTTCCTGCAGGGGCGATACGTGTTCACCGCTACCTATTTCAACAACCTCTTTCACGACCAGATCAATTATGTGACGGTAGATCCCGTGAACTTCATTGGAGAATATAGCAACGTGAACCGGGCGCTGGCTCATGGCGTGGAAGCGGAGCTGCAAGGGAAACTGCGCTCGCGGTTGCTGCTGAACGCGGCGTACACCTATACGTCAACGCAGATCCTGTTGAACCCCGCGCCGATCAATGCTCTGTACAATCCGGGACAGCCCCTGCTCCGGCGCCCGAAACATTCGGCGACTGTTCTGTTGTCCTATCTCGGGTCGCGCTGGGGAGCAAATATCTCCGGAAGTTTCGTAGGGCGCCGCTTGGACTCCGACTTTCTGGGGTTCAACATCGATCACGCCGCGGGATACGTTCGCGCCGATGTAGGCGGATGGTATGCGATCCATCCGCGCCTAACCGTGTTCGTGAATGTGGAGAATGCCCTGGATCGCCGCTACAACGAAGTGGTGGGGTACCCCGCTTTGCCCATCAACTTCCGTGCCGGGTTTCGCGTCCGACTGGGAGGGGACTGAGGTAGAAAACACCGCCAGCGCAGAAACCAGGGGGAAAGTAACGCGGGAACCGCGGAAACTGGAAACTGTCTAACTCACTTCTTCCGGGACCCGAGTCAGCGGCAAGGGCATGGAGGCCGCGTTCTTGGCGCCAAAATATTTGGTGCGGGCCAGCAACAACTTCTCAATCTCGCGCTCCTGCAAAGGCTGCTGGCGGCCGAGCATGTGGGTGACGAGCGAGATCTGGGCAAAATGCTCTACGGTTTCCATCTTCATGTAGGCGTGCTCGAGGGTGTCGCCGTAGGCCACAACCCCGTGATTTGACATTAAAATCGCGTCGTACTTGGGAACGTAAGGCTCCAGGCTTTGCGCCAGTTCCGCTGTGCCGGGGGTTCCATAGCGCGCAAGGGGAATGCATCCCAAGCCCATCACGACTTCGCAAACCAGGGGTTCAGTCAGGGCGATACCGGCGGCGGCGAAGCCGGTCGCGGTCGGCGGATGGGCATGCACAATAGCCTTGACGTCGGCCCGCGTGCGGTAAATCATGAGGTGCATTCCGATCTCGCTGGTGACATGGCGGCGTCCCGCTACCTGTTTGCCTTCGAGATCTACGATGACGAGGTCGGCCGGGCGCATCGATCCCTTGCTCAGGCCGGTCGGCGTCACCAGGATTCGGTCCTGCTTCAGCCGTACGGATAGATTACCGTCCATGGCCGCCACGAAACCCTTTTCGTGCAGCGTTCGCCCGTAGCGGACGATTTCTTCCCTGTGTTTTCGTTCGGTAGGCATTCCTTACCTTAAGGGGGAGATGACAAAAAGCGAACCGCAGGCGGCAACGGCATACTATCAGCCCTCTGCACCGCACACAATCCATTTTCAACGAAAATTGCCCGCAATTCCACTCGGAAGTGCGCTCCAATCCGGCTTCCCTCCCTATAATCGAGGGGCGTGCTGGTTTCCGATTTTGATTACGAACTGCCGGAAGAATTGATCGCCCAGCAGCCCCTGCCGGATCGAGCCTCCTCGCGCCTGTTGCACCTTTCGAAGTTAAACGGATCCTGCGAGGATCGCCAGTTCCGTGAATTCCCCAGCCTGTTGCACCGGGGAGATCTGGTCGTCTTCAACAACACCAAAGTCTTTCCGGCGCGGCTGTATGCTCGCCGTCAGGGTCTTAAGTCTCAAGCCCTGAGCCCGCGCAACCCGGCCTCGCGCGAGTTCCTCCGTGGCCGCGTTGAAGTCCTGCTCACCCGCCAATTGCAGCAGGATCCGAATGAGTGGGAATGCCTGGTCCGTCCCGGCCGCAAGATCGCGGTCGGCGAGCGTTTG
>JAICJP010000062.1 GCA_025928375.1 Candidatus Sulfotelmatobacter sp. | reverse complement strand
CTGGGCTCGATTGGACAGCCGAGGGCGGCCATCCGCACATATAGGCCACAAAGAACTACGGCCTGAGAGGCTGTCCCTACACGTTCACGTATAAATTTCAGGAATGAAGGTCTGCTCGTGGAACGGCGGCCTGACGTACTTTGTCTTGTCGAGCGCAGGCAGCTTCAGCTTTTCCGGCGTCAGGTCCTCGTAGGGGATCGTCGACAGCAAATGACGGATTACATTCAGCCGCGCGCATTTCTTATTCTCGGCGTTCACCACGTACCAGGGCGCCTGCTTGATGTCGGTGACCGCAAACATTTCATCTTTGGCGCGCGAGTATTCCGCCCAGCGCCGCCGCGACTCCAGGTCGATCGGGCTCAGCTTCCAGCGCTTCGTGGGATCTCGCATGCGATCCTGGAACCGCCGTTCCTGCTCCTCATCACTTACTGAGAACCAGTACTTGATGAGGATGATGCCGGATCGAACCAGCATGCGCTCGAACTCCGGGCAGCTATGCATGAATTCCTGGTACTCAGCCTCGGTGCAAAATCCCATCACGCGCTCCACTCCGGCGCGGTTGTACCAGCTGCGATCGAACAGCACCATCTCGCCCGCGGCCGGAAGATGGGCGGCGTAGCGCTGGAAATACCACTGCGTCTTCTCGCGCTCGGTGGGCGTGCCTAACGCCACGACCCGGCAGATGCGCGGGTTCAACTCTTGTGTGATGCGCTTGATCGCCCCACCTTTTCCGGCAGCATCGCGGCCTTCGAACAAGACCACGACTTTGAGCCCGCGGTGGCGAATCCATTCATGAAACTTCACCAGCTCGACATGCAAGCGCCGCAGTTCCTGCTCGTATTGACAGTCTTTGCCGACGCGTAATGATTTTGTTCTTGGCGTCTTGAGTGCGTCTCGCGTCGCTTCGTGTCCATCATTTCCAACCATAGCTGTCTCCTGCAGCTTTCATCGGCACAATGGCTCGAGGCATTTAGGACGACCGGTCCCTCGAACTGCATTCTGCAGAGCTGTCGAACTGCGCTCGACCGGGACAGCCCCAGAGGCTATCCCTACGTGGTTCTCTAACCGAATGCTTGCACTAGCTTACGGGCATAACCCGGCCGCTCCGCGGACAGAACCAATGAGCTTGCTGGTTCTTTTGACTTGACAGCTAAGCGCGGCCCGCATAGCATTTCTGCATACCGACCGACCGGTCGGTTTTCCTGGGGATTGCTTTTCCGCCTGTATTTCGGGACACTGGTTCCCATCCCCAAAAACAAGGGTTCCCTTTCTCCCTTGTGCTACGAGAGGAGCACAACAGTGGTCACTATTTTTTACGAACGCGACGCTAAGCCCGAGGCACTGAAGGGCAAGACGATCGCCATCCTCGGCTATGGCAGCCAGGGACACGCCCAAGCCCAGAATCTCCGCGACAGCGGACACAAAGTGATCGTTGGTCTCGATCCCAACCGAAAGAGCGCGCAGCAGGCGAAGGCCGACGGCATGGTCGTCGTTGCGCCGGATGAGGCTGCCAAGCGCGCAGATTGGATTCACGTTCTTACTCCTGATGAGACCCAAGCCGAACTCTACGACCAGCACATCAAGCCCTATCTGCATCCGGGAAAAGTTCTCGGCTTTTCGCATGGCTTCAGCATTCATTTCAAAGCCATCGTTCCTCCGAATGACGTCGACGTGCTGATGATCGCTCCCAAGAGCCCGGGACATCTCGTTCGCCGGGTGTACACGGAAGGCCGCGGAGTTCCGTCGCTGCTGGCCATCCAGCAGGATGCCAGCGGCCGCGCTCACGAACTCGGTCTCGCTTATGCCCACGGCATCGGCTCGACGCGCGCCGGTGTTCTCGAAACCAGCTTCAAGGAAGAAACCGAGAGCGATCTGTTCGGCGAGCAGGCAGTCCTGTGCGGCGGCCTGACCTCGCTGATCAAGAAGGGATTCGAAACTCTGGTGGAAGCGGGATACGCCCCCGAGATCGCGTACTTCGAGTGCCTGCACGAAGTGAAGCTGATTGTCGACCTGATCTACGAAGGTGGATTAGACCGCATGCGCTACTCCATCTCGAACACGGCGGAATACGGCGATCTGACTCGCGGCGAAAAAGTCGTTGGCGACGAGACGCGGCAAGCGATGAAGAAGATTCTGGCCGACATTCAATCCGGCAATTTCGCGAAAGAGTGGATTGCCGAGAACAAAGCGGGCTGCCCGAACTTCAACAAGCTGCGTGAAAAAGAGAAGCAGCACCCAATTGAAATCGTCGGCGCGCAACTGCGCGGCATGATGAGTTGGCTGCCGCAGGCGGGCAAGAAGACGGCGGAAGCTCCCGCGGAATCCACAAAACAGGTGGTGAATGCGTAAAGTGTCTCGCGACCGAAACTGGGGTGCCCCGCGTCTCGCCGCTTGTGCGAGACGTGGGAATTCCGAGTTCTTGACGCTCATGGTGCTGAATGGTTAAAGGAGCCGACATAGTCCTGCAGTGCTTGCGGGCGGAAGGCGTAGACCTGGTCTTTGGCTACCCCGGCGGCGCGATCATGCCGTTGTACGACGCCCTCGAAGGCAGCGGCGTGCGCCACATCCTCACGCGCCACGAGCAGGGCGCCGTGTTCGCCGCCGAAGGCTATGCGCGTGTTACCGGGAAAGTCGGCGTGGCTATGGCCACCAGCGGTCCCGGCGCGACCAATCTCGTCACCGGCATTGCTGATGCCAAGATGGATTCCGTTCCCCTGGTCTGCATCACCGGGCAAGTCCGGAGCGCGCTCATCGGAACCGATGCGTTTCAGGAGACAGATGTTTTCGGCGTCACTCTCTCGCTGACCAAGTGGAGCCGCCTGGTTCGCACCATCGACGAAATTCCCGAAGCCATTGCCGAAGGCTTTCATTGGGCACGCAGCGGACGTCCCGGCCCGGTGGTCATTGACATTCCCACCGACCTGTTGAAAGCCAAGAAGGAATTTTCCGGTCCGGTGAAGTTTACTCCGCACGCGCGTCCTGCTGAGGCCAAAGCTGATGGCGGATTCACCGACACCGTGGTCGCGCTCCTGAAGCAATCTTCAAAGCCTGTGGCGCTGGTGGGAGCGGGCGCGAAGCTTTCCGGCGCAATCACCGATCTCCGGCGCTTACTCGACAAGCTCAACATACCCACGTTCGCCACTGTGCACGGCCTGGGCGCAGTTGAACCCGAGGCTCCGTACTACCTGGGCATGGTCGGAATGCACGGAACCCGCGCGGCCAACATGGCGCTGCACGAAACGGATCTGCTGCTGGTGCTGGGAGCGCGTCTCGACGATCGCGTGACTGGCGAGCCGACGCGCTTCGCCCCGCATGCCAAGATCGTCCATTTCGAAATCGATCCTGCGCAGCTCGACCGGGTGCGTCCTTGCGATCTTCCGGTCATTGGAAATCTTGCTGACACGATTCCCGCGTTCGAAGCCGAATTGCGCGGTCAAACGCTGCCGGATTTCAGTGCGTGGCGTTCCGTCGCCTGCGGTGCGGATCGCGCGGAACTCGATCCGCGTGGATTGGCTCAGCCGACGATCCGCTTCCTCGACGAACTGTTCAGCCGCTTGCCGGAAGACAGCGTCGTCATCACTGACGTGGGACAGCACCAGATGTGGGCCGCCCAGCGTTATCGGTCCCCTTCGCCGCGCGGGTTCATCACGTCGGGCGGACTCGGCTCCATGGGATTCGCTCTCCCGGCAGCGGTGGGTGTGCAGTTGGCGAAGCCTGATAGTTGCGTGCTCTGCGTATCGGGTGATGGTGGATTTCAGATGAACATCCAGGAACTCGCGAGCGTTCATCGCCTCGGGCTTCCAGTGAAGTTGGTGATCATCGACAACAAATACCTCGGCATGGTTCGGCAGTGGCAGCAGCTCTTTTATGAGCGCAATTACGCCGAGACCGACCTGAGCGATAACCCGGATTTCGTCGAGATCGCGAAGGCTTACAAGATTCACGCTTTTCGCCTGAAAGAAGATGTCATGCGGGAGTTCCCGGTCTCGCAAGAGACAGGCGATCAGATCGACCGCTTCCTGCGCTCTCCGGAGCCGGAGTTGCTGGTGTTCGATTGCGCTCCGGAAGCCAACGTATTCCCGATGGTCCCGGCAGGCGCAGCGCTTTCGGAGATGCTGCTGGAAGAAAAATAGGTACGAGGAGCACACATGCAATTTCACATTCGCTATCGCAACACGCAGGGCACATTGATGCGCATCCTGAACGCGGTTTCGCGGCGCGGGCTCGATTTGCCCGCGGTTCATGCAGAGGCGGCCGAGCACGATCATCAAGTGATGCTTACGCTCGAGGTCAATCAGAAGCAGGTTGGGCAGCTCTATCGCGAATGGTATGGGATTCCCGATGTTATCCGTGTCGGCTCCGGCGCCGCTCATACGACGGCGTGGAGTTCGCATCATCCGCCCGCCGGTGTCACCCTCGAAGAATCCCGTCCTGCCGCTCGCGCTTAACTTCTATGACTGGGCAAGCATGACGATTTCTGGGCGAACGTCATGCAACTGGGGGGAACCTGCAGAGTGGGTTCCCCATTTTTTTTTGAGTTTCGAGTTTCAGGTTTCTAGTTTCAACTTCAGGGCTCAGGGTTCAGCGCTCAGGGTTTTTGAAACTTGAAGCTCGAAACCTGAAACTTCTTTTTCAAACGTGAAACTTTGAAACTTATTTTTCCTCCTGTACTCTTTCAGCCATGGATCTCAAGCACATCAGCCGTGGAATCACCGAAGGGCGCGACCGCGCGGGCGCGCGCTCTATGTTCAAAGCCGTGGGCTATACCGACGCCGACCTTAGCAAGCCTCTCATCGGCGTGGCCAACACTTGGATCGAAACTATGCCATGTAACTTTCATCTGCGCCGCTTGTCGGCCAAGGTGAAGGAAGGCATTCGCGCAGCGGGCGGCACTCCTATGGAGTTCAACACGATCGCCATTTCCGACGGCGAGACCATGGGCACCGAAGGCATGCGGGCATCGCTGGTCAGCCGCGAGTTGATTACCGACTCCATCGAACTGGTCTGCCGCGGGCAGATGTTCGACGCCGTCGTCTGTGTTGTGGGCTGCGACAAGACTATCCCGGCCGGCGCGATGGCGCTGGCGCGCATGAATCTTCCCGGAATCGTTCTCTATGGCGGAACAATTGCGCCCGGTACTTATCGCGGGAAAGATGTCACGATTCAGGATGTGTACGAGGCCATTGGCGCCAACGTTGCCGGAAAGATGAGCGATACGGAGTTGAAGGAACTGGAAGATGCTGCGTGTCCCGGCGCGGGCGCCTGCGGCGGCCAGTACACCGCCAACACGATGTCGACCGTCATGGAGATGATCGGCCTGTCGCCCATGGGCTTCAACAGCATTCCGGCGATGGATCCGCAGAAAGACCAGGTTTCCTTCGAGTGCGGCAAGGTGGTCATGAATGTTTTGCAGAAAGGGCTGAAGCCGCGCGACATTCTGACCCGCGAGGCGTTTGAGAATGCGATTGCGTCGGTGGCCGCAAGCGGCGGGTCGACCAATGCCGTCTTGCATCTGCTGGCGATTGCGCGCGAAGCCGGAGTGCAACTCGACATCGATGATTTCCAGACGGTGAGCGAGAGAACTCCGCTACTGGCCGATCTCAAACCGTCGGGCAGATTCGTTGCTGCCGACATGCACCGCGCCGGCGGAATTCGCCTGCTGGCCAGAAGACTGCTGCGGGGCAAGCATCTCCATCCGCAGGCGATGACGGTGACCGGGCTGACGATCAACTCCGAAGCCGAGAGTGCAATCGAAAGACCCGGCCAGGAAGTAATCGTCCCGCTGGATAAGCCGCTGAAGCCCACAGGCGGTCTGGTCATTTTGAAAGGGAATCTGGCTCCCGAGGGTTGCGTGGCCAAGATCAGCGGACACGAGCGCCTGGAGCATCGCGGGCCAGCGCGCGTTTTTGATTCGGAAGAAGACGCCATGGCCGCAGTCGTCGGCAAGAAAATCAAAGCCGGGGACGTGGTCGTGATTCGTAATGAAGGCCCGAAAGGCGGCCCGGGCATGCGCGAAATGTTGGGCGTTACCGCCGCGATCGTGGGGGAGGGTTTAGGCGGCTCGGTCGCGCTGCTGACCGATGGCCGCTTCAGCGGCGCTACCCGCGGGCTCATGGCGGGCCATGTTTCTCCGGAAGCCGCGCTGGGCGGGCCCATCACCGGCGTTCGCGACGGCGACATGATTCATTTCGACGTGAAGAAGCAACTGCTCGAAGTGGAAGTGGACGCATCGGTGCTACACCAGAGAATGTCGGAATGGAAAGCGCCGCAGGCGCGGTACACCACGGGCGTGTTCGCAAAATATGCAGCGCTGGTATGGTCCGCATCGCAGGGCGCGATCACCAAACCGCGTTAGGCCTTCCCCACAAGCGAGCCCTACTGCAGCGCCTGAGCGTTGCAGGTTCCATTTGTATTCTGGGCCGGGGGTGCGGGGGGAGTCGCCCAAGGCACACCCTGAAAGTCGAAGAATTCCGTCATATCCATCTGCGCCGCGTCCCGCTTCGTGAGCGACGGAACCTGAAAGCGCGCTTCAATCAGCTTCAGTATCGCCGTCGAATCGGCCACGGTGTGCGACACGTAATTTTTCTTGGTGAAGGGTGAGATCACGATGAGGGGCACCCGGTAACCGGTGTAGTTGAAGTTGCAGTTCACTCCCGATCCGGAAGTGCAGATATCGCCTTTGAGCAGGTCGATGGGAGCCATTCCGTCGGGATTCACAGTGGGCTGAGGAGGAACGTGATCATAAAATCCCCCCGACTCGTCGTAGGTAAGGATGAAAGCCGAATCCTTCCATGACGGGCTTGCCATCAGCGCGTTGATCAGGCTGGCCGCGTAAGCGGCGCCCGCTTGGATGCTAACTTGGGGAGCGGGGTGCTCATCCTTCCCGGACAGGTACCCAGTCTCGATAAAGGCTACCGACGGTAAGGTACCCGCCTGCACATCGGACACATATTGGGAGATGGGGACAACATTGCTGGGGAGCTGGTTCGGCGGCGCAAAGTTTCTGAACTGTGTAAGGAAGGTGCACGGGCCGCTCGAAGGAGAAGTGTCGGTCCCATCCGGAGTCTTCGTACACGTATCGTCCGTGTAATAGATCTTCCAGCTGACGCCGGCGTTGGTCAGGGACTCGAAGATGGTTAGCGCCTGCAGCGCAGCGTTGTCCGTGGCAGTAGTGCCCGGCGGGTAGGCGTATCCCTGGGAAGTGGCGGCAAACAGGTAAAGGCGATTGACTTGCGTGCGGTCCATGACGGGAGCGAACCAGCGATCCGAGGTGGCAAACTTGGAGGCCATGAAATAGTAATAATTCAGGTCGCTGCCATCGTAGTAGCCCATGGCGCGAATGCCGGCGGTATCGGTGTATGCCGGGACGGCACCTGCTTTATTTTCGTTGGCCGCGAAATTCGCGGCATTCCACACGAAACCGTCCATCTGGGGTGTGCTGGACAGGGGATGCTGCAGGTTCCAGTTCAAATGGCTTTCATTCCACGACGGGCTCAGATTTTCCACACATTCGCTCGCCAGGTGATATGCCGCAACATTAGTCCCGCTCGTCCAACCCGGGTTGGAAGCCTTAGCGGGAATCCCGTCGAATTTCTGCGGCGGATAGCCATTTGCCGCCCAATATGCGGGTAGTTGCCCGAAATAGTGATCGAATGAGCGGTTCTCCTGCACCATCACAATGACGTGATTGATGTTGCTGACTCCAGGATCGAGAGGAACTGGAGGAGCGCCGGGACCCAGTTGCAAGCCTTGGCAGGCAAAAATCAGCACAGACAAGACAATCATCGTTGCCACAGCGCACGCTCGTTTGATCCCAAAGATCATCCGGGGCCCTCCACTTCATTTCAGGAACTGACACAGCCACTCTTGGATGAAAGGAAGCCTCTGAACGTTGGCTTGGCTTGCGCCTACAGCATCTCTAATTCGTTGCCAAATACCTCATGTGGAAAGAGTTGAGGCAGGACAGCCCGCGAACCTGGGATTCAGTTAGGAAATTCGAGGACTCCTGCTCGCCCGGACATCTCGGGAGTTAAATTCGCCGCCCCGACGTTGCAAGGAACGTCTCCACGAAAGGGCTTGTACTAACGGCACCTTTCCTGCCGAGCGGCTTTCGCAATACTCTCGCGAGTCGTCCCAGAAAGTCCCAGCCGGTTCCAGGGAATCTACAGGCTTTGCCGCCTCCCCTCGAAACCGGTTCTCGCAAGACGCAAGCGTAAGGCCCCTGTAACTCCGCTCCTGAGGGCAGATGTGTCGCAAAAATCTGTGTGCTCTTTTTCTGCTCCTGTCTGTGACAGGAGTTTGCGTGGCGGGAAATTCCGTCGTACCCACAACCACTCTAGCCGCCCAGACGGCGAATAACACGAGTGCTGCCAGCAGTTTTCCCAATCAGAGTAATGGCAATTCTGCGCCTGGAAATGCCAGCAAAGTCGATGTGCACGCCCTTCTTTATCCCGGCGCCACGACCAAGGTGTACGCACATTTGCTGCTGTGGTTCGGAGGCTCGAACCACATGAACATCGGTTACAACTCCATGGATCCCGCGCAGGTGCATCGCCAGATTACAGATATGATCAGCCGCGGGATCGATGGCGTGGTAATCGATTGGTACGGCCCCAACAACAGCACCGATCAAGCCACCAAGCTGGTAATGACCGAAGCGGAAAGGCATCCCGGATTCAGTTTCGCCATCATGGTGGATCAGGGCGCAATCAAATGGAACTCATGTTCGGGCTGCTCACCGCAGGCAGCTTTGATCAATCAATTGCAATATATCGAGCAGACCTACTTCCCTTCGCCGGCTTATATGAGGTCGCAAGGCAGGCCGATTGTAACCAACTTCAATGTGGACCTTTCCTACGCGATCAATTGGAGTCAGGTCACGGCTGCACTCTCCTCCCAACCCATTTTCTGGTTCCAAAACAACAGCGGTTTCACTCATCCGCTGAGCGGGGGAAGTTATTCGTGGGTCATGCCGACCACTACAGACTACGGCATTGGGTATCTGGGAAGCTTCTACAACGCAGGCTTTTCCCAACCCAATGCGGAAACGGTGGGAGCAACCTACAAGGGCTTCAACGACACTCTTGCGTCCTGGGGATCCAACCGCATCATGGGGCAGCAATGCGGTCAAACCTGGCTGCAGACATTTTCGGAGATCAACAAGCTCTATAACTCCGGCAGGCAATTGCCCACACTTCAGTTGGTGACGTGGAACGACTACGAAGAAGCCACCGAGATCGAAACCGGCATCAACAACTGCTTGACGGTTTCAGCCTCGGTTTCCGGAAACTCGCTCGCCTGGAGTATCAAGGGGAACGAGAATACTGTTCATCATTACGTCGCCTACGTGAGTATCGATGGCAAGAACCTGATGCCGTTGAGGAATGCCGATCCTGGTACGAGATCGCTGAACCTATGCAGCTACTCGATTCCAAACGGCAGCTATACCGGGTTCGTGCAGGCGGTGGGGAAACCGAGCATCCGAAATCAAATGTCTGGCCCGGTGAAATTCAGCTTGAACTGCGCCAGCACCACGACGGCCGGTGGAGGCACGAGCGGTGGCGGCGGGTCGAGCGGTGGCGGCACGACGGGTGGCGGAGGAAGCGGCTCGGGCGGGACGGGGAGCACGCCTCAGAACGCCACCATCAGCGTGGCTGCCAATCCCTCAGCCATGACGATTGCCGCGGGAACTATGGCTAAAATTAAGGTGACGGTCACGCCGCAAGCGGGATCGTTCAATCAGGCGGTGGCTTTGACCTGTTCGGAACTCCCGAACAATCTAAGCTGTTCGTTCTCCCCGGCGTCCGTTACTCCTGGCGCCGGCGCCGTCAGTTCCGTGCTCACTTTCAAAACCGTCGTCCCGGTGTCCGCGAACCGGAGAGAACGTCGAAGCTTCTTTTTCGCTACCGGACTGTTCAGCCTCGGACTGTTTGGCATAACCTTCATCGGCACAGCCAGGCGCAGAGAGATGCTGATCGGGCTCGGATCCGTCATCCTGCTCGGCTTGCTCATCGGCAGTGTCTCTTGCGGCGGGAACAGCATGAAGCCCGTAATCGCCAGCTCGCCCATGAGTACTTATGCGGTCACCATTAACGGCGCCGCCGGAACCGTTCAGGCCGCTACTACCGTTTCCGTTACCGTTAAATAGCTCTGGCTCGGCATGACCGTTCCAGGGAGCATGAACCATCGTGGAACGGCGTGCCCACCCCAGCGAATTCCGCGTCATCAAGCGCAACAGCAGAGACTTCGAAGGGATCCAGCGCGGCAGCCGGCGGAAGCGGGAGACGTAACGCAAGGTCTGCACGCGCTGCTGCAGCTCGAAATGCCGTATGTACTTCTGCACTACATTGGGCATGGTCATGCGCAGGCCCGCGGAGAAATTCTGCACCGCCATCCTGTGCTGTTTTTCCGTGTTCTGAAGGAAGTTCGCCAGGCAATCGGCGAGTCCCTGCGCATCTCCCGGCGGATAGAATTCGATGGCGAGTTCCTCGCCCTGCGCCATTTGCCGGAAGTCGGCAATATCGGCTGAGATAATCGGTACACCGTAAGCGCACGCCAGGTGCGCAACACCGCTGCAACCAGTGGACGATGAGTAGGGCATGACGGCTACGGTGGAGCTCTGAAAGAGTTCCGGCAGGTCGTCTTCCGGTACATATCCTCGGAACTCGATGCGATGGTTTCCCGCGCATTGCGCTTTCACCGATTCGATGTAGCCCGGAGCCTGGGGATGATCTCCGCCGGCGATGACCAGCTTTGCTTCGGGCATCTTCTCAGCCAGCAAATTGAAAGACTCGATCATCAATTCGAGGCGCTTGTAGGTGCCCCATTTCCCGAATGCGAGGATGCGGTGAACTGGATTACCACGTCGCGCGAAATCCGGAAATTCCGGTCTCCTGGTCAAAATGCCGTGCGCCCGCAAGTGCACATTATCCCGGCCATACTTGTCATTCAGAATCTTTCGATATCCCGGCATCAACACAGAAACGGAGTTGGAAAGCAGAAGCATGCGCGTAGCGATCGCTCCCGCGAAGCGATAAAGATGCTCGTGGCGAACTCCAACATCCTTCAGTTCCACCGTATCCATCAGGTGATGAAGTGTCACGTGCGTATAGCGGCCACTGAGGCGAGCGAGAAGGGGCGTCATCAAACCGCCGAAGGCAATCAGCGGATTTCTGCCGAAGGTGCTGAACAGCAGGTTGAACCACACGACGTCGGGCTTCAGCCGGCGCAAGGTTTTCAGCAGCCGATACGGACTCCCAGGATCATCGAACGACCAGCAACGGACAACTGAAAAGCCATCCAGTTCCGCGGGCTCGCCGGGCAGTTGATCTGCCAGAACCGTGAGGTTAAGGAACGGATTGCGCTGTAACTCTTGAGCAATATGGAATCCATACTCGCTCAAGCCTCCGGTGCTCGGAGGGAAAGTTGTGACCAGACAAATCTTCATTCGTCTCCCGTGGCTGGCAGCAAGAGATTCGATGTGCTTTCAAAGCAAGATGTTGCAGGTGGACTCAACAACGGGTGGGCATGTTTTCACCGTCCGCACTCTGCGCCGGTCCGGCAGCCAGGGGGTATTGCAACCGAAGATCCCTCTCGGTATCCAAGGAATCCTGCGCGACGGCATTCCTGATGAACTCCGTGGCGTCGGCGATGGGAAGGGGGGGAACTACAGTCATGCTTACGACGCGACTCAGGCGCAGGTAAGCCTCGCGGTTGTGACGAACAAACTCCAGTGGATATTCAGGCTTCCGCAGAGCGGCGGCCTCGGGGTCAGCATCCAGCAAAAAAGCGAGATCCGGTTTAGGAATGAACATCAACAGCAAGCGAACATAAAAACGGATCAGCCGATTCTGCAAGGGAAGATTTGCCAATTCATCGTAGATGTAGCGATCGAACACGATGAAATCTACGCCTGAGTCTGCGCTGCGTGCTACGACACTGCAGAGGCTGACGGCGTCGAACAAGTAGAGCAGCAGCCGGAATGCAGTGAGATACCAGGAGCGAACGTTTTTATCGCGACGCACGATGGGCTTGTCGGGGCTACCCACTCCTTTGTCGCCTTTGAACGCCTTCAGGCTGGCGTGCTCGCGAAATTTGGCGAGAGCCACCACGTCGTCCCAGAAGGTAAACAGCGAAAGCTGCAATCCGGATTCCCGCAGGTAACCGCAGAAAGCCTCAATCTGGGTACTCTTGCCCGCCCCATCAATTCCCGAGAAGCTCACCAACTTCACGCTGCTGATTCCCATAGCTCGGTTACTCTCTCATCATCGGTAAAGCATAAATCGTCAGTGCGCGCCCGGGGGCTTGCTGGGAGTCGCTTGGGTTAGAGCGATCACCGTGCCCACGGCCGCGCCGGCTCCAAGGATCGCGCCCACTTTGATCACCAGCGTACGAACGCGATGTTGCTTGGCAGGCGCGATTGCGATTCCTGCGGGTTCGGCTGCCGTAATGCCGCTCACTCTGGGTGCTTCCGCGGCCGCAGTTCCCGCTGGACGTTGCAGTTTCTGATTAGTTGGGGCGTCGCCTACCTGGTCGCCCGGCGTATTGGCCTGCGGGCTGGCGGCCGGTTGCGTCTGGGGGGCCGCGGACCCATTCTGCTGGTTCGCGGGATCCTGCTGTTGCTCTCGAACTGAACCCGGGCTGTCGGGGAGTTCGGAGAGCGCGGTAAGCTGCGGCGCGACCTGGGTGGTATCAGCCGCCCGCTTTTGGGCAGTCTTCTGCGACAGCGGATTTTCTTGGGCTTGAGCTATTGTGGTAAGTGGTAAGTCCAGAGCAACGATCGCGAACACGGCACAGAGAAGACACCGACTCAACGAGCCCATCGACTCCTCCTGATTTCTAACCGCTTAGCTTGCTTCCTTGACAGCCCTTAGATCGCCAAATACGGCGCTATACCACGGAGCCTCTTGAGAAACGGCGTCGACCGGAAGCGCGTTGAAACTGCGCACAGCCTCGTCGGACGTGGGGTAAGCCTCGAACACGCGCGCCACTCGCATCAACTCGAGAATGACCTCAGATTCCGGAGACAGGGCAGCCAATTTCAGATCTCCGTCGCGTTTCAGGGTCTCTTCCAGGCACTGCAGCAACGCCTCGACTCCAGCACTGTCGATGGAGCGCACCTGGGAGCAGTCGAGAACGATTCGCGGACGATGGGACTCAAGCAGCGGACCCAATTCCTCCATGAAATTTCGAACTTCTCCCGCATTGAATTGTTCCGGAACTTGCATCACCACCACAGGCCCGCTGGTCAACATGTTTTTTACCCCTTTTGAGATTCGCTGCTTCAATATCCAACTCTCCCTTCGGAGACAGTGTTACTGCCCTTTCTTCGGTAGAGACGACATGGCTACGTTGCGGACTTTGAGACTTGCCAAAAAACTGCCGTCCACTCCAGAACGAACTCTGTTATCCCGGATCGGCCGGAGTACGACCGGATCGCTGATTTTCAGGCTGACCCCGTGTTGCAGGTGCAGAAGATTGTCGCCATCGACAATCGAATGCGACAAGTCAAGCCCAATGCCTACGTACGTATTCGATAGAACGGTGCTGTCTTCAATCACGGTTCCATAGTCCACTTTCGCGTTGCTCTCCACGTTGCTGCCTCGCGTGATCAAGCACTGATCGGCGATCTTGCTCGCCCGCCCGATATACACAGGAGCAACCAACCGCGCAGTGCGCTCCACTTCAGCCCCGTGTCCCAGCCAGATTCCCGGCCTGAGTTCTGTGCCTTGCGGCCGGAAATGGCAGCGGGCCCCGAGGCCATCGGTAATCAGCTGCCGCAAATCCCGGGCGCTCTCCAGCCGGTTTACGTAGCCGGGCACGAGATACCGGGCCGGATCTTCCGATCCCAAACAGCTCACCAGCCCATTGTTCTGCGCAAAAATCTCCGGATCGACAACCCACACGTCCAAGCTTCCATCGTCACTCCAAGCCCGGGTCACCGCCTTGCCCTGGTCACGATGGAACTGAAGCAAATCCGCCGGATCAAACTCAACGTACGCGCCGAGCCTGACCACAATCACCGCTTCAGCATGGAAGCCTTTGGCTTTTTCCCACGCCTTCTGCCATACGTCCTGGGCGGCAAAGAAGCCAACCTGCTCGTGTCCGATTACCGCGGAGGCAAAGGGACTGCTGGCAATCACAGCCACCGAGTCAACGCGCCCACGAAGAAGCTCTTCAATGGTGCGGCCGAGCACCGTCCGGCCTAGCAGCTCGATGCACGCCACACAGCCGTGCTCGAACTGGATCGTGGATGAGGACAGCAGCCTTTCGGCCCCGTCTTCCCCGCTCGACCCGACGATTACAACTGCCCCGATCACGTCTGAATAACTCCCTGATGTACCAACTTACGGACCGCTTTCGCTTGCCTCGTGCCATTGATCGCGTTTAGTAGGCCAATTTTGCCGCGTTGCCGTTCTTGCTCGAACGCCGCCGGATCTTCGTCTTGGGAAACAGCAGCGCGCGCATCTTCAACTTCGCCTTGTGGAGCTGCGATTTGGAGTTGCCGATAGAGCAATCCAGCAGCTG
Organism: Candidatus Sulfotelmatobacter sp.; assembly: GCA_025928375.1. GTDB lineage: Bacteria > Acidobacteriota > Terriglobia > Terriglobales > Acidobacteriaceae > Sulfotelmatobacter. Next base: position 1,913 of record JAICJP010000062.1, on the reverse strand, counting down.
AGCGATCTCGTGATGCTGGTAGCCTTCCACCTCATGCAGAGCGAAGATGGTCCGGCATCCCTCTGGCAGCTCCTGCAGGGCGCGACGCAGCGCAATGCGATCCACCACACCGGAGAGCTCCGGATCAGCCTTGCCAAAATCACGATGCAACGAGGGCGATTCCGAATTCACCGGTTCATCCAGCGAAACAGTGGGGGGTGACTTGCGCCGGCGCAGCTTCATCAGCACGGTGTTCACCGCGACCCGGTAGAGCCAGGTAGAGAAGGCTGCGTCCCCGCGGAACGAACTCACGGTTCGGAATACCTGAAGGAAGGCCTCCTGAGTCAGATCTTCGGCTTCCGCCACATCCTTGGTCATGAGAAGGCACACGGAGTAAACGCGATTCTTGTGCTGCTGGAACAAAGTTGCAAACGCTTGCTCATCGCCTGCTTGCGCTCGCTTCACGAGGTTGGTCTGAGAATCGTCACGAGTTTTCGGTCCTGACGCGGGGATGACATTCGCTTCTGTCGCAGGTATTGCACAGGTCGCCACGGTTTTTCTCCTTCAGGTCCCTGGAAAGTTGTCCGCCCTACAGAACACAAGTGGCGAACATGTATGGAGAGTAGAAAAATGAGCGGGTTCGTTCTATCGGGTCACATCTGTAAACCCTTGCAGGAGACTCTGTAAGACCCCTTACTCGCTTGTCCGAAAGGCTTCCGCACAGATTTCTCCCCGCGGACCAAAATCCGCGACCAGCGCGGATTTTGGAGGGTCGGTGAGCAATGATTAAGGAACTTGGTTCATTTATGCGGACAGTAACTGATTGACATTCCGCGATCAGTAGAGATGGAATTCCACTTCTACGCTGATCTGCACGTCCACGGGTCTGCCATCCTTAAGAGCCGGGTTGAACTTCCAGTTTCGGACCGCGTCAATCGCTTTTTGGTCGAGGCCGAACCCGAGTCCACGCACCACACGAATGTCACGGGGATGACCGGAAGAATCGACGATCAGCCACAGTGTGCAGGTTCCTTGCTTCTTGGCGCGGCGCGCTTCCTCGGTGTATTGCGGATCAGGAGCGGAAGTCGCCGTGGGAGCAGAAATTCCGCCGCCCACCTTGTAAACTCCGCCGCCGATGCCACCACCGCTGCCCGCTCCAATTCCAGATCCATGGCCGACCCCGACTCCACCGCCTGATCCCGAGCCGATGCCTCCACCCGCGCCAGTTCCATTCGACGGAGGTGCTGCCGGCATGACCGTGCTCGTGGCCGTCCCTAGAGTCGGCATGTGGTTTTCAGCCACGTGAACCGAAGGGGGCGCGACCACGGTCGGCTGCGCCGTAAGCTTCGGTGCCGGGTTCCGCATGACGATCGCAGGCGGAGTGATCTGCGGCTCCAGCGTAGCTTTGGGGGGCTGACCCTTGGGAGCAGGAATCGGGTCGCGATCGCCACCGCCGCCGCCGCCACTAATGACCTTCTTAGCGACTGGCAAAGCATACGATTCCGGCGAGGGCGCGATCAGCGTCACAACCTGGCGTTGCTTGCGTTCGGTGATTTGATGGCTGACAAAAATTCCGCTCAGCAGCAGACCGATCACTGCAATGTGAATGATCGCGGAAACTGCCACGCCGTTCGCGCGGTAATTGTTGTACTGTCCCCAGATTTGTTCCGGGGGGCGGACGATGCGTGGCGCTCGGTTCGCGGCGGGGCGCAACGCTCGCGGATCTCTCGGTCGTGCCGGGCCAATAGCTCGGCCAGGCAGCTGAAAGTAGGATTCGTTGTTGTAGGCAGAATTTTGATGGCTCGACATGACTGCTCCTGACCCAGTTACTGATGCGAATAGATGCGCTACAGGAAATTCGAGTTTCTGAGCGGTACCGACTTCTACATCTGCTCGATTACGATGTCCTTATCGCGCACCCTGCAGCGCTTGCT
>JAICJP010000428.1 GCA_025928375.1 Candidatus Sulfotelmatobacter sp. | reverse complement strand
TTTCGCCGGGCATAAGCGTCATCCAATAAGAAAAAGTCCACTTCCTCGCGGAGGATATCCGCCGCAGCGCTGTGTGGAGAGACGGGTTGGTGGAATTTCGCAGGAGTTACGTCGGCCTTGCTGCCCGGCAACAGAACGCCGGCACAGCTTGCAATCATCGTCTTCAGTTCGCCCGGAGTCTGATCGAGTGGAATACGAACGGGTAGGCCCCCGGCGAGTTCGACGGCACGTTCGTATTGTGGAATCGCGCGCTGGGCGTACTCGAGATCGGTCGAGTGCGGCATGGGGATCGCGATCCGAGGAGGCATCAGCCCATTCTCTCGAGCGCCCGGAGAGCTTTGCGTTGCTGATAATGCCGGATTTCCAGGGCCGTGGCAAAAAGGAAGATGATGCCGCCTGCGACCAGCGCCAGGGGAAGGGCGATGTGCCAGTAGGCAATCGTCATATCGGGACGGCGGCCGCGGAGTGCAGCGATCAGCATTATTCCCAGAATGGCGAGGAAAAGGCTCACCGCGAATGCGGACAAGGTCCCGATGAATGTCAGCAGGAAGATGCGGACCGGAATGCCATACCAGTGTGGGGAGCGGTCTCGGGTCCGGGGCGTAATCAAGGTCTTCGTTGTGGAGAAATCAGGCACGTCGCTTATACAGAATGGAGAATTCAAAACCGGCGTTTGGGGGAAAGAGCTCAAAGATCTTGCGCAAGCGTTCGGCTAAGGCAGACGGCGCCAGCAGCGGATAGTCGCGCTCGCGCAGGTCGTAGTAGTCCACGTCAAGGTACAGGGAGAGCAGATAAATTGAGACCGCGTCAGAGAATGCCGCTTCCAGGTACTCCGTCTTATAGCGCTCGGCGTCAGGTCCGTTGGCGGTGGCCAGTTTTCGCGCTTCCCATGCATCCAGGGAGGTCTCGCCTCGTACTCCGGCTTCGGCCTGGCTCCAGACCAGTTGACTGAATTCCTGAGATACGCCGGCGCGTTCGACCAGGGCGTGTCCGACATTGATGTAGAACTCAAAGGCCACGGAGAACTTGTCGTCCATCAGGCGAGTGGAGATGAACACGCATTGAGAGTCGCCCAGATTCAAGTTGCGATGGCAGACTGCGTTATCGCTTAGAGCCACATCGTAGCGGTCGGCGATGAGGGTGTCGTCTCCCTGGCTGACGGTCAGCGGGACAAAGTAATAGGCTTTGCGCTGGAGCGCGGCCGCGATCGCCATGGGAACGGCGGCAACCATTCGCTCAAGATCGAAGGAGTTGAACGCGATTTCGCCGGCGCTGGCGTAGCAGACGCCATTGGCAGCCTGCGACACGGGAGTAAGCCGAACAATCTCTGCTGGGCTGCGGGTTATCGCTTGCGCTGCCTGAGACATGCAGCCTTTATTCTACACACAGGGTAGCCTGACGAACGGACTTGACCGGGCCAGCGATCCCAACCGTCGATTCGAGCAGATGAATGAAGCTACTTGTTCGAAAGCACAAACTCGACAGTTGACGGCTTGTTGGCGTTCACGGTTACAGACTTTTCCCAGGTTCGGGGCTCGCTGAACACAGGACGTTCGACGCTGCGTTCGGTCAGCACGTCGAAAGAATGCTCTTTGCCCTGCAGGCTCCAGCCCTCATGCCAGGCGACAATTTGATACGTTCCGGGCGGCACGTCGTTGAACTCGAAGCGGCCAGTCTCATCCGTGACGGCATAGTAGGGATGAGGGGCAATAAACATTTCCGCGTTCATCCAGACATGGCCACCGTTGCAGCGCAAGTTGACGAGGCCCGGAGTCTGCATGGTGCGACTGGAGACGCGGCCGGGGAATGGAAATGGCAGATTGAAGGTCGCCGCCCCGTCCATGTGAATGGTGTGCAAGGTGGCGTCGGAGCTCATCATGTCGAGCGCGGCGTCCTTGGGCACGAGCAGAATGTGAGGAACATAACGGCAGCGCTTCTGGTCGAGATGGCGACGTTGTTCGGGCAGGTCCATCGCCTTCCCGCTGGTGATGTTTTTCAGATACACCACGGTATTTGCCACCCCACCTTGGGGGCCGACAATCAACCGCTCGAGGTCCGCAGTTTTCCTGGATTCAGGGTCACAGATCTGGTGATCCTTGGTGATAGGAAACTCCAGAGCACGAGGGAGGGGGCCCGACCATTTCACCGTTCCGGCGATGGTGGCTCCATCCTTGACCGAGATGACTTGATAGTTGCTCTGGGCGAATGCCAGGGCAGCAATGAAAAAGAAAACGACAACAGCAAAGGAAATCCTTCGCATACCCGTCCCCCAAAAAAGTTCGGCGGCCCGCACAATATCCGCAGAACAGAAGATTTGGCTGTGCTATCTGAGCCTGCTTGCACCAAAATTCATGTCCTAACTTGCAGGAGGAGCTGCCCAGGGCCCGATGATGCGGGACAGCACGGTGGTTACAGGTCTTTCGGTTTCAACGGGGGAAGACGGCGTCTAGGGGGCGCGTCCCGTGATTGAAATCACAACCATCGTGCGCCCTTAAGCGAGGTGCGTCGAGATTACTGAGGTCACGTGACTTGGACCCCAGGGTATCTTGCGGTCGACCTGCGCGTGGAGTTCGACAGCCGCTGAGGATCGTAAATTGGCAATTCAGACCGTACAATCATTCGTCCATGCCCGTTACCTTACGATCTTTCGCGAAAATCAATCTTGGCCTTCGGATTGGAGCCTCGCGGGCAGATGGCTATCACGAATTGCTGACGGTATATCAGACGATTGGGCTGCACGATCTGGTGCGTGTCCGCATAGAGCGGGGCTCAGGGATTGAGATTCAGTGTGCCGATGCGCGCGTACCGAAGGATCAGAGGAATACTTGTTATCGAGTGGTGGAGCGTGCGATGCCGCTGCTGGGTGCGAAGGGGCGAGTGCTCATCCAGATTGACAAGCGTTTGCCGGTGCAAGGGGGGTTAGGCGGTGCGTCGGTGAATGCGGTGAGCACGTTGCTGGGGCTCGAGCGGGTGCTGAAGAAGAGGCTTCCGGCGGCGGAGAGATTGCGCATTGTGGCGGAGGTGGGATCGGACCTGCCGCTGTTTTTGCTGGGCGGGACGGTGCTCGGGTTGGGGCGCGGCGAGGAGGTTTATCCTCTGCCGGATTTGCCGCCGATTCCATGCGTGGTGGTTACACCAGAGATTGGGGTCTCTACGCCGAAGGCATTTGCGGAATGGGATCGGCGGCGGGAAGCCGATCTGCACTCGGCTGGACAGCGGACGGCGGCGGTGCCTGCACGGGCTGCGCATACATTGACCGTAGCGCGGACCTCCGATAGAATTGATGAGCTTAGCCATGGCTTGTCGGCGTGGCTTAGCGAGCAGTACTCCGGTGCTCCTTTTGGAAGGGGCCGGGCCGAGAATCCGCTTCTCGCGCTTGTCCGGGCCGGGATCAAGAACGACTTCGAAGAAGTCGTCTTTCCTGAGTATCCCGAGCTAGGTGAAGCTAAGACTGCGCTTTTGCGCGCAGGCGCGAAGTACGCGTCTCTGTCAGGTTCTGGTTCGACGCTGTACGGGCTGTTTGCCTCGAAAGCGGCAGCT
>JAICJP010000143.1 GCA_025928375.1 Candidatus Sulfotelmatobacter sp. | reverse complement strand
TCTTTGCCAATATCGGCAAACCAGCCATCGACGTCGAATGACTGGCGCACCTGGGTGCAAGCGTCTGCCGACGGCTCCTGAGTGACCTTCGCCTTGAGATGCCGCGCCGGATAGCCATACATCGTCTTGCGCTCACCCGTATCGGTGATCGTGGCGGTCACGATAATCTTTCCGCCCTGCGCTTCCGGCGCCGCAGCTCCGGTCGCGAGCGCCGCTGCCTTGAGAGCATTTTCATCCTGCGGATCATCCGTGACCAGGTAGGTTCGGACCTGCTCGTTCAGCGAGATCGAGCGCTTGAGATCGCACTGGTGCACAGTGATCGAGCTCCCGTTCGGTCCCTGAGAAAGGGTACGCTCGCGTGCGCCTTTGATCGACGTCTCGGTGCTGGAAACAAAGTTTCCCCCGACGGTGATGCTTTTCTTGATGTGAAGGTCTTCTGCTTTCTGTTGAGCCAGTGAGAGAACAGACACGGACATCAACAAAGAAATACACGCCACATGCGACAATTGGGTAGGCATTTTCCACTCCTGAGACGAAGAGTTCTGGGACCGGCACTCTGCAGACCTCGCCACCAAGCCATATCACGTGGGTTGTCGCGATTGGGCCCCCGGTGCGATTGCCTGCGGAATGCCTCCCTATTTAGGAAAGGCGGAATCAGGGGCTGAATTGGGTCAGACAAGGTCGGAGCGGCCGAAAACTTCGCGGTTCATTTCTGCCGAACCAGGTGGACCGTGCCCGACGCCATCGGGGTATCGATGACGTCGTTGTAGACTCCGTCGGGGGCATCGGCCATCACGGTGCTTGCACAGCCGCCTGCTGGGTTCCCCCGCCGTTTGGGCAGGCAGTCATGAAGTTCGCCAGCCGGACGGTGGTGCCCATCCCAGAGACCATCGGGCTGTCGGGGCCGCTCCCAAGATTGTGTTTGGCTGTCATGTACCCATCGTTGGGTCCGATGTCCTAGTTTCTGGGACTTTGCGGTCTTCATCACTATAACGGTGGCCACGAAGCTGGCGGTTTGACCGACCTGGACTCGGGTTTCTTGCGGCTCGAGCAGCAGCGTCCGCGCGACCGTCCAATCGGAAAAGATTCCCCCGGCGATATTCCGCCACCGGCGACTCTCGCGCCTTTCGTCCTATCTCTGTAGGCGGAATTAGTCGTAATTTGGGTCAAGCTTGCCTGGAAACGGAATGAAGAGACCCAATACGGAGAAAAGGCTGCACGCTTGAACGAATCGCAGAGCAGCAGATCGGGGCTAACTTTCCTGCGTCGGCCATCTCGCGCTGTTGTGGTTTGCCATGTGCGACGTCTAGCGCCACGAACACTCTGGGTTTGGGTCCCGCAGATTTCGGAGAGGCTAGTACACCTTTCGCATAGTGGTCGAGTGCTCGCGAAATTCGGCGAAAGAACGAATCATTTCGCGATTGAAAGCAGGGATATCATCGGGCGTACGGCTGGTGATGAGGTTACCGTCGCGTACAACATCGTTATCAACCCAGCTTGCACCTGCATTCTCCAGCTCAGATTTCAAGGAGGGATCTGAGGTCATCGTGCATTTGCGCACCGTTCCCGCCTGGAGCAGCATGCCGCAGCCATCACCAATGGCGGCAACCAGCTTGCCGGCCTTCCTGAAATGCCTGATGAACTGTACCTCCCCAATGTTCACGGATTGATCAGAGCTTCCGCCCGGCAAGAGCAGGGCGTGAAAGTCCTCGGCGTGTGCGGTGCTCAGGGGAATATCGACCGGAACATCTTTCTCACCATTCCTCTGAGTTCTTCCTCGGACCCTGTCGGCGATCGCGCACACAACGAACGTAGCCGCACCTGCATGCTCAAGAGCCCGTTTGGGCTCCAACAGTTCTGATTCCAGGAAACCGTCGCGGACAAGAATTGCCACTCTCATTCCTTGCAGGACCGCAACTGTCATGGTGTTCTCCTTAGAGCCTAAGAGCTTCTTGGCGGAAACGGACATTGCAGAATCGCTCCGAATCAATTCGGACAAGTCCCGCCTACGTGATGTTTGGATGGCGAGCGACTGGGACCGGTTGGTTGCAGAGGGTAATCGCAACCGCGCTCTGCGGCATGAGCTCGCCGAATTCGTGGTTCTGGTATTGCACTAGCAACCCCTTTCTCGCACTTTCGACAACGTGTGCAGCGGAGGCAACAACGTGGCAGCCGTGACGCGAGAGTCCTCGTTCAGAGCTTAATTTCATTGCTGCTAAACCTGCATCAGGCACAGGCATCTAAGCCGGGATGCATTGGATCTATGACACGGTTCGAGAGGTGCTCAGCTCTTGGGGGTACTGGGCGCTTCTGCTGGGAATCTTTGGAGAGAGCGTGGGATTCCCGCTGCCCGGCGAAACGCTTCTTATGTTCGCCAGCTTTCTGAGTCATAAGGAACCTGGTCTCCGAATTCAGTTTGTCATCCCGATTGGGATTGTTGCTGCCGTCATGGGCGACAATCTCGGGTACTGGATAGGGCGGCACTTTGGCAAGACGTTCATCCGCTGGGCAAAGAAGGTGCTGCGCGTGGACGATGAAGATGTCCGGACCGCCAGACACCTCATTGCGACGCATGGGGGCAGGACCATCTTCTTCTCGCGTTTCATTTTCGGCCTGCGAACCATCGCGGGGCCCATGGCCGGGAGTTTGGACATGGAGTGGAAACGGTTTTTTAAGTTCAACCTGCTGGGAGCGGCAACCTGGGTCACAGCGATGTCTTTCCTTGGGTACGCTTTCGCGAATCAATTCGACAACTTGCTGGACTACATCGAGAAGGCCAGTTGGGCGGTTGCGGGAGGACTGTTGTTGACCGGGTACCTTATCTGGCGACGGCAAAAGCACCAGTATCAAGAGCAGGAACACTCCGCGAAAAGCTCGAGCTGAATATGAGCCACTTGCTTGCTTTGCTGAAGGATGGCGTCCTGATGGCAATCCTTGCGCATGCGCTGATCGGTGCGTCGCTGGTCTGGGACAAGGTGCTGCTGAATAATCCCGGCACTAAAAACCTATTCAGTTATGTGTTCTGGTTGGGAAGCATGAGTGTGTTCGGGGTGATCCTTGTGCCCTTCGGGTATAACTCACCCTCATTAAAAATTGCGGCGCTGGCGTTCGGCGCCGGTGTGATCCATCTCGCAGGAATTTTCTTTTACTACGAAGCCCTCAAATGTGGCGAAGCCTCAGAGACGCTGGCTGTGATGGGCGGCTTTTCGCCGGTCGCAACCACGCTGATCGCCTTGGCCCTGCTTTCCAAGCAAATGACTGGGATGCAGTTGATAGGTTTTGTTTTGATGACCGGCGGAGGGTTTCTCATGTTCTTCTCGGAGAAACTTCCCCTCCGGAAGCTGCTGCCTGCAGTGCTTCTGGCTGCGGGGCTGTTGGGGCTGGTGAACGTCTTAGAAAAACTTGTGTACAACCAGACTAATTTCGTCAGCGGATACGTCTGGTTCACGATTGGAACCTTCGCGGGGGCGATGGCACTGCTGATTCGGGCTTCCTGGAGGCGGCAGATCTTTTCCGAGTCGGGACAAGACAATCCGCGCAATCGCTTCTGGTATTTTGTAAACCGTTTCATCTCAGGAGTGGGATCTTTTCTTATTTTTTATGCCATCAGCCTGGGGCAGCCTGCGCTGGTAGACGCAATTTCCGGGGTGCGGTACGTCATCATCTTCCTCGGGGCACTCCTGTTGACAAGGCTGCATCCCGATTGGCTTAAGGAGCATTTTCGGGGATGGCAATTCGTGACTAAGGCGAGCGCCACTTGCCTGGTTGTAGCGGGACTTGTGCTGATCGGGATGTCTGGTGCAAACGAAGGAGACTCCGGAGGAGTGGCGGGGTGGCAGAGAGACGAAGGATTCAGGATGTGGGTTGGCCGGGCAAGTTCCGTCACGTTCGCATGCAAAACAGGGCGCTGAATCAATCGCTCATGACGCTGACTGCTCGTGCGCATGATTGTTCGTGCGCATTTCCTCGGCACGGACTGCCGCGACGCGGATGCGATCCAGCAGCAACAGCATAGTGTTCCAGCCGTCCGATCCCAGCGCCCTGCGAAATCTGTCCTCGGCGCGCTCCCAGTAAGGCAGTGCATTCTGCAGAGCCTGCCGGCCCTGTTCGGTGAGGCTGTAGATGCGTTCGCCATGCCGATCGCCCCGCCGGACCTGAAGGTAGCCTTTCCTTCGCAGTCCGCTAAAGCGGCGGGAGAGTGTTTCTACGGCGACAGCGTGATCGCGCGCGAACTGGCACTGCGCAATCTCGCCGGCTTCGTCTATAGCGTGCAAGGCAACGAATTGCGTCGCCTTGAGCTCCGTCGGCGCGAGCACGAGATCATACAGTTGGGTGACCGCACGACTGGCCGCTCTTAAAGCGGCACAGGGAGATTGCTCCACAGACGAGCTTACTTTTTCAGGCACTGCATTGAGATTCAACATGGATCCTCAAGCTTGCGTTCTGGATCCGGCCCTCGGACATTTACCAGACGCTTGTAATGAGCTGCCCGGCTGAATTCCAAAAGCCCTGGGTCTCCGGAACTTCATGCCTATTTATTGATTAAATAACAGAGCGAAGAGATGCCAATGAAGTTATTCATGTGCGGGTTCCCGATCCGAGGCACGGGCGCCTGCGAGCAATCTTTCAAGTTGCAGGTGCAAGGGGCGAATGGACCGCGCGGTCAATCGTTTAGCGCTGGTCAGGGCATCCAAATAGGTAGGGAACACTTTGGAGAGAACATGGAGGTATTTATGGCAGATCTTACGTATAGAAATGAGGCCCTTGCTAGTCCTTGGGGAGGTGCCGCCTGGGGCGCAATCTGGGCTGGAATGTTTAGCTTTATAGCAATATGGTCGGTCTTCGGCATGCTCGGTGAGGCAATTTTTGCCAGCTCGGCGAACCCGAATGCGGCTCAGCCGGTCAGCGGAATGTCTGTAGGGATGGCTTTCTGGTCAGTAATTCTGACCATCATCGCGATGTATGTTGCTGGACGCGTCACGGCACATCTTTCCGGTGTCATCGATCGCACGAGCAGGATCATGCAGGGCATGACCATGTTCGGGTTATCGGTGATGGCGGTTATAGCTACGCTGATCCTCGGCGGGACAGCCCTTTCTGGAGCGTCGGGCCTTGCCGGAGGAACTCACAGCCCTTACATGCTGACGATATTCTCGGACGTGGGCTGGATCGGCTTCGCGTGCTTATTCCTCGGCTGGCTAGCAGCGATGGGAGGAGCCGCCCAGCAGAACGTGGCTAAATCCAACGTTGGTGGCCGAACGGGCAATGTTCAGGGCATTCGCCCCGCGGCATAGATTCGTCCGCAAAACTCGGTTGGGTGATCGAACGGATTATGCCACGAAAGGTTCGGGCCTAAAGACGGAGGGCAGCTGTCCATGCGGTCTGCAAGGCAGCTGCCTGAACTCTTATTTGCCTGGGTAGGGCATCCAGCCGCGCGTTAGATAGTCGCCCAGTGTCAGCGAGATCATGATCAAAAACCAGATCATGCCTCCTGCCATGATGACCCGGATCAGCTTCATTTCGTAGAGAGCGTGCATAAAGAAGCAGGCGATGAGCGACGCCTTGACGGCGGCAATTGCTACCCCCGCAATGAAGCTGAAGTTTCCCAGGTCCACCAATGCTAACAACGAGGTCAGCAGGGTCAGCGCGAGCAACCCAATCAGCGTGAAGGCATAGGTTTTTACAGAAACAGTCGATTGGCTCATTTCATGTGTGCTCCCGGTATGTAAAAGATGGCAAATAGGAACACCCAGACGGTGTCGACGAAATGCCAGTAGAGGCCGGCCAACTCAACTGGCGTGTGATAGCGCTCGGAGAAAGATCCGAGCAGGGTTCGGAACAGCATGGCGCCAAGGATGCCCTCGCCAATGATCATGTGAAAGGCGTGCAGCCCGGTCATCAGGAAATAGAAGACGAAAAACATCTGCACGTACGCCGCATCGGGACTCGTGTCATGGAACACAATGCCGGGCAACTTCTGATCGTGGTAGTGAAGGTAATATTCGGTGAACTTGATGCCGAGAAATACCAGGCCAATGAGAATCGTCAATATGAGAAAGAAAGCGAGCCTGCCGTTTTTGCCCTTTTCCGCGCTGTGTACCGCCATAGCCATGCAGAAACTGCTGCAAATCAGGACGGCAGTATTGACGGCGCCCATCCAGAACTCCATGTCGGCGCTGCCCTGATCGAAAGCTGCTGGATGGCTCATGCGGTAAACGGAAAATGCGGTGAAGAGCCCGCCGAACAGCATGACTTCGGTGATCAGGAAGATCCACATTCCCACCGTGGAGGTCTCGCGCTGCTGCTCCGCGCTGTGGAACTGCTCGCGTAATGCCAGTGCAATCGGATCAGCCAAGGTGCAGTTCCTCCTTTTGCGCTTCGAAATCGTAGGCCTTCCAGGTGACCACCGGAGTTTCTTCGAAATTGTGTTTCGGCGGCGGAGAAGGCGTTTTCCATTCCAGTCCAGTCGTGCGCCACGGATTATCCGGAGCGGATTCGCCATATTTCCAGGCCCACATCAGGTAAATGAGAGGCACTACATACCCCACGCCCAGAATCGAAGCCCCTGCGGTGGATAGAACGTTCAGGACCTGGAATTCGGGCGGATAGGCCGCGTAGCGTCGTGGCATGCCCATGTAGCCAAGGATGAATTGCGGGAAGAATGTCAGATTGAAGCCCAGGAACACCGTCAGAGCGGAGAGCTTGGCGAGAAACTCGGGATACATTTTGCCGCTGATCTTCGGCCACCAATAGTGCACGCCGCCCAGAAACGCCATCACCGTCCCGCCCACCATGATGTAGTGGAAGTGCGCGATCACGAAATATGTGTCGGTGACGTGAACATCGATTCCCAGCGCCGCCAAGAAGAGCCCGGTCATACCCCCAATGGTGAATAACGCGACGAAGCCGATCGCGTAGAGCATGGGAGTGTCTAACTGAACGGATCCGCGGTACATGGTTGCTGTCCAGTTGAAGACCTTGATAGCGGAGGGTATCGCCACCATGTAGCTCAGAAAAGAGAACGTCATGGCGGCATAGGCGGACTCGCCGGCCACAAACATATGATGTCCCCACACCAGGAAACCCAGAATCGCAATCGCCATGCTGGAGAAGGCGACGGCTTTGTAGCCAAAAATCGGTTTCCGGGAAAATGTGGGAATGATCTCGCTCACTACCGCCATCGCCGGAAGCACCATGATGTAGACCGCGGGATGCGAGTAGAACCAGAACATGTGTTGAAACAAAACCGGGTCGCCACCTAACGCAGGATCGAAAATGCCAACCTGAAAAATCCGTTCAATGCCGATCATGGCGAGTGTGATCGCTAGAACTGGCGTGGCGAGGACCAGGATCAGGCTGGTGGCATACGTCGACCATATAAAGATCGGCAGGCGAAACCATGTCAGCCCCGGCGCCCGCATGCGGTGAACCGTTGCGATGAAGTTGAGACCGGTGAGAATCGAGGAAAAGCCAGCAATCAGGATCCCCACGGCCGCGGTGATAACAAATGATGTCGAGTAACTCGTACTGAAAGGCGTGTAGAAGGTCCAACCCGTGTCCACTCCGCCCCGGACCAATGCGTACAGGGTCGTCATCCCGCCCAGCATGAAAATGTACCAGCTCAAAAGGTTGAGTTTGGGGAATGCCAGGTCCTTCGCCCCGATCATCATGGGTAGTACAAAATTGCCCAGCGTGTTGGGAATCGAGGGAATGAGAAAGAACCACACCATGATGATTCCGTGCATGGTGAACAACTTGTTATACGTTTCGTGCCCGAATAACCAACCTTGTGGAAGCAGCAGATGCAGGCGCATCAGCAGCGCAAAGAATCCTCCGAAAAAGAAGAAGAAGGTAATCGAGAATACATAAAGCAGGCCGATGCGTTTGTGATCCGTGGTAAATAACCACGACATCAAGCCCGTTTTTTCGGTTAGATAGTTGAGGCGAGGCTGTGCCGGCGCAGATTGGGGCTCGAATAAAGTTACGGTTGCCATTAACGTACTCCCGGTTTAGGTTGTGCGGTGGCAGGCGATGCGGGATGAGAAAGGTCAGGCGTTATGCCGCCGTAGTCTCCCATCTCTTCACCGGGGCCGGATGGCATTTCGCCACCGGGCGCAGGTCCGATTGCCTTGATGTAGGCGATTAGAGCGGCGACCTGTTCTTCGCTGAGCTGCCCCTGGAAAATCGGCATGATGGGCTGGAACCCCTGCGCGATTTTGGCTCTCGATTGCAGAATTGATTCGCGAATATAGGTTTCATCGGCAATGACGATTTCTCCGCTGCTGAGTTGAACCGGCCTCTGGTAGAGACCTCGGAGGTTCGGTCCACGTCCGTGTCCGCTGAAGTGATGACAGTTGCCGCAGCCGAACTGGTGGAACAGCTTTTCTCCCGTGGACGCCAGTGAGCCCTCTGCGGCGCCCTGCTGGAGCCATGTCTGGTAGTCTTTCGGATCCATGGCGTAAATCCAGCCAATCATCTGGGAGTGTTCGGTGCCGCAATATTCGGCGCAGAACAGGTGGTACGTTCCCGGAACCGTGGCTTTGAACCAGATGCTGGTATAACGTCTCGGCAGAACATCTTGCTTGATCCGAAATGCCGGCACGAAGAAGCTGTGGATTACGTCTTGGGAGATCAGATTCAGCCGGATCGCCCGCCCCACCGGCACGTGGAGGGTGTCGATCTCGCGCTGTCCGCCCAGATGCTGCGTCTTCCACATCCACTGCTTGGCCACGACGTAAACGTCCTCCGAGTTGTCCGGCGGGCGTTCGAGATCGAAGTAGATCTTCACTCCATAAGCAAACATCGTGATGAACAACAACGTAGGCAGCGCGATCCAGGTCACCTCGGCAGGAATGTTCAGCGCCAGCTGAGAGGGAAGTTCGTCCGCACTCCTGCGCCGATAGTGCCAGGCACAATAAATCAGAAAAGCTGCGATCCCCGTACCCACCGTGCTGCAGAGCGCAACCATGGCCCAAAAGAACAGGTTGTACTCGTGGGTGACCGATCCCTGGAGTAGTAATGAGAGGCAAGTCATCGGTGCACCATCTCGCCAACCCTGTTTGTGCGCCGCTCAAGCCGCCAGTAGAATGCGAAGCCAATCGCCATCAGCAGCAATGTCAGGACACCTGCAAGCCGCAGGATTCCCAGTACGGTTGTGGTGTACTTTCCGGTCGTCGGATCGTAGTGATAGCAGAAGAGCAGAATCTGATCCGCGGGCGAGCCAATCTTCCCGTTGGAGGCTTCCACTAGCCCGAGTTTCAGGTCCTTGGGCTCATACTCCACGCCATAGAGGTAGCGCGAGATTTTTCCTTCTGGCGTCAGAACGATCACGCCACTGCCGTGCACAAAAATCTTCAGCGCGGGGTCGTAGCGGTAGTGGAAACCGATCGCGTCCGTCACTGCCTTAATCGATTCAGGAGAGCCGGTGAGGAAGTGCCATCCCGCGATACCGGCGCGACTGGAATAGCGCCGGGTATAGAGATCGCGTTCTCGAGTGGCGTCTGCCGTCGTTTCCGAAGGATTGAAACTGAAAGCGACGATCTCAAAATCGCGCCCGGGTTTCAGAGAAAGCGGTCGCAGGCCAGCGACAACTCCGCTGAGCACCTGACTGCATAGCATGGGGCAGGTGTAGTACACCGGCACCAGCAAAACGGGGCGGCCTTGAAAATACTTGCCCAGGCGGACTTCGGATCCCTGCTCGTCGCGGAACGGGGTATCAAGAGGAACGTTTGCATTCAGGCGCTGTTCAATGCCGATACCCTGCAAACTCGGCGGTCGTTGCGGTGCGTTTCCTGCTTGTACCGCAGTACCTGAAGCGAGCACCAGCAAGGCAACTATGAAATGCTGTTTCATCTCGGCTCTGGCTCCACTTTGCCTTCCAGGCCAGTAAGGCGCGTGCCGGCCCTGGGCTGATAGAACATGTTCGGTGGAGGTACCTTCTGCGGCGGTATACCGCGTTGCACCAGCAGATCCTTGGCGCGTTCTATGGGAATCGTCACTGCTCCGGTCTGGCCATTCACTACGTTGTAGCGGTGAAGTTCGAACTGCTGCTGATCGATGTACTCCCCCAGATCCCGACGAGGCAGTTCCTGCAGTCGAGGCTCAGGAGGCAGAACAACTCCGTGAGTGAATTCGGGTAACGCTGGCGGGGTACTTTCCGCATGCACGTGCAGGAAGTGCTCGAATACCGGATAAAGAACTACGGTCACTAACATTGCGAACGCCAGCACTCCTCCCCCGACCATGACAACCCATCTCCCATTGATATCGGTTGGTTCAAAGGTTACGTTCGGGCGAGTGAGATCGTCAGGTCCCTTCGAACTCTCGCCCGCGGCCCACCATCCCAGAGCCATGATGCTCGCGCTGAGCCACCACAAGCCGGAACG
>JAICJP010000145.1 GCA_025928375.1 Candidatus Sulfotelmatobacter sp. | reverse complement strand
CAAATTCCGAAGATCGGCTGCCGCCCCATAAGCCTGCGAATGGAATCCACTGCATACGTACAGGGCTCCGGATCTCCGGGACCATTCGACAGAAATACCCCATCGGGCTTCAGAGCAAGCACATCTTCCGCCGGAGTCTGGGCCGGAACGACAGTGACTTTGCACCCTTCGCCCCGCAGTTTCCTCAGAATGTTCTGCTTGATACCGAAGTCATAGGCGACCACATGAAATCGCGCCGGCTCGTCCTTCACTCCAACCACTGCCACCGGCTCGTGAGAGCGCTCACCCACCTCCCAAACATATGGACGCTTGGTGCTGACCTCTTTGGCGAGATCCGTGCCATCCATCTTGGGAATCGAGCGCGCCTTGGCAACCAGCTTCTCGGCATCGCTTTCAAGCGTCGAGATCACGCCGCGCATCACGCCGTGGTCGCGCAGGTGGCGCACCAGCGCCCGCGTATCGATGTCCGAGAGCACCGGCACCTTGAACTGCTCCAGATACTCTTCCGCGACCTGCTGCGAGCGCCAGTTGGAACTGACTCTCGAGAACTCGCGCACGATCAGGCCTTCGATCCACGGACGCGTGGCCTCGTTATCGTCCTGGTTGGTGCCGTAATTTCCGATTTCTGGATTCGTCAGAACGACGATCTGTCCGGAGTAGGAGGGATCGGTGAAAATTTCCTGGTACCCGGTAATGGAAGTATTAAAAACGACTTCGCCGTAGCATTCGCCTTTGGCGCCGTAGCCTTTGCCTCGGAAGACTTTGCCGTCTTCCAGCGCAAGGATAGCCTGCATTCTCGCTCCGGGGAGTGGATTTTATGAATTTTAGCAGGGATTAACGCACCGCGAAAGAGAAGAAACCGCGTGGAATGAGGAAATCTGAGGAAAACCGAGTACGAAGGGAAACCGAACTCGGGAATTACCGCACTCTCCCCATTTTCTCCATGGGCCAGTAGCCAAACACGGCCTTGCCATAAATGAAGCTCTGATTGACCGACCCGAAGTCACGGCTGTCATTCGACATCGAGCGATGGTCGCCCAGCACAAAATAGCAGTGCGGCGGCACCACTATGTCCGGATAGGATCGCTGGTCCGTGTACTCCGATGGTACGTACGTCTCGTCCAGCGCCTTGCCGTTCACATATACCTGGCCCCCATCAATGCGGATGTCATCACCCTGCATGCCGATCACGCGCTTGATGTAGCTCTTCGAGGGATCCCGCGGGTAGCGGAATACCACAATATCGCCGCGCTCGATCGGCTCCAGCCGATAGACAAATTTGTTGACGAAGATTCGTTCCTGATCTTCCAGCGAAGGCATCATGCTGGTGCCCTCCACCTTCACGGGCTGATACAGGAAGATGATGATGAAGGCGGAGATCGCCAGGGAAACGACCAGGTCACGGAGCCAAACCCCAAAGCTGGTCCCCACGCGCAAGGGTTTGGCCAGTATCTCCGGGACGGGCGGCGCGACCGCAGACGCTACCGCCGCCGGAGCGACAGGCAACGGAGCCTCCAACTCACCCGCAGAACTTTGATAGGGAGAACCAGGATCTGAAAATGTCTCCGACATGCGTGCTCTATTGTATACAGAACCCGGATCGCCAGCCGAGGGTTGTACGTGAAGATTCCACACTGCCGGCCAAGCCCCACCGAGGCTTACGCGCCAGACGCGACGGGTTACAATATCGGAGCCGAGGAAATCTATGACACGCCTTTTCCGCAACGTGATCGTCTATCGCACCCTGACGCTGGCTTTCCTGTTCCTGGTGACGCTGACCGTCTCCGCCCAGTGGTCCTCGCCCCAGGAGGAGGGTGGCGTACCGGCCTACAATGCCGCCCCGCCGCCGAAAGGCACCAAGCTGCCCCCGATCCTTACCAAGGCGGATCTCTGGGGAGCCGACGCGCAAAACGCCTATCAGACCCACGCCTACGAATTGGCAGCCAAGATTCCCAACGTGATTCATCAGCAGCCTTGCTACTGCTATTGCGACCGCATGGGGCACAACAGCCTGCACAGCTGCTTCGAGAACACGCACGGTGCGCAATGCTCCACCTGCCTGAAAGAGCTCTACTACTCGTACCAGCAAAGCAAAAAGGGGAAAACCGCCTCCCAGATTCGCGCCGGAATCATCAAAGGCGACTGGAAGCAGATCGACCTGGAATCGGCCGCGGCCATTAACTAACGCGATCAACCGCGGAACTGACTTGGCGGATTGACGACTAGGAAGGGCACAGCTGGAACGGTTTCCCACGAAAGGGTGATCAGTCCCGTGCAGAATTGCCCTCCACCCCGCCTTTGAGTGATACTTAGCATTCGACTCCCAAGTACGCTGGCAAGGAGTTCCCTATTACCAAGAGCACAGGAAGAGTTTTGCACATGGCTCAGAAAACGACTGCGAAGAAAACGGTTGCGGAAGATCCCCACTACACGCAGGCGCTGCAAAGCTACGAGTCCGGTTTGCGCGCTATGCAGGAGCATAAGTATGACAAGGCTAAGCCTCATTTTCAGAAGGTGATCAGCGGTCCCGTGAAGGAACTGAACGACCGCGCCCTGGTTCATCTCAACATCTGCAACCAGCATCTGGAGCGCGCGACGGTCAGCCAGTTCAAAACGCCGGAAGAGCATTTTGATTACGCGGTGTCCCTGATGAATGTCGGTGACTACGTGACTGCTCGCGAGCACTTGGAGAAGCTGCTGAAGCAGAATGCCAAGGCCGATTACGTGATCTATGGCCTGGCAGCGCTCGACTGCCTTACCGGACACATCGAGGATTCCCTCCGGAGGCTGGACGAAGCCCTGCGCCTGAACTCTCAACTGCGTTTCCAGGCGCGCAACGATTCCGATTTCCAGAATCTCGCCGAAGATCCTCGTTTTACCGAGTTGCTGTATCCCGATCCCGGCGCGGAACTAGGCTCCTCCGATCACGGCGTGGGCGACGAAGAATCATTCTAGCCCCGCTCTATCTGCACTAGAAGATTGATGGAAAGCAAAATCGCCGAGTTCATGGCAGCACAGCAGACCTCGCAGGCACGAGGCTTGCGAGTGGTTGCCATTGGCGGCGGAACGGGCTTGTCCACCCTTCTGAAAGGCCTGAAGCGCTATGTCCTCTCTACTCCGGACGCTGGCTGCGGGCCGCCAGATTCTCCCGTAATTCGAGATCTCTCCGCCGTGGTCACGGTCAGCGACGATGGTGGATCCAGCGGACGCCTGCGCAAGGAACTCAATATGCTTCCGCCGGGCGACATTCGCAACTGCATCGTCGCCCTGAGCGAAGATGAAGCTTTGCTCTCGAAACTCTTCCGGCACCGTTTCGATAAAGGATCCGGCCTCGAAGGCCACAGCTTCGGCAATCTCTTCCTCGCAGCCCTGACCTCCATCACTTCGGATTTCTCCGAAGCGGTTCGCCTCTCCTCAGAGATTCTGCTGACGCGCGGCCACATCTTTCCCGCGACCACCTCCAATATCGAACTGGAAGCTTTGATGGAGGACGGCACCCGCGTCCGCGGTGAAACCAGGATCACCGCCAGCAAGGGGCGCATCAAGGAACTCTTTCTCGTTCCGCCCGGCGTTGGACCGATGCCGCAGACCCTGGAAGCGATCGCCAGCGCGGACCTCATCACTATTGGTCCGGGATCTTTATTCACCAGTCTTATTCCCAACCTGCTGGTGCGGGGCATCTCGCAAGCGATCGTCGAATCGCGTGCGACCAAGGTTTACATCTGCAACCTGATGACCCAGGCCAACGAAAGCCTCGGACTCACTGCCGCCGACCACATCCGGGCCTTGAACAGGCACGCGCAAGACCAGCTTTTCGACTATGCCCTGCTTAATCGCACGCCAGCCTCCGAAGAACTGAAGTCCAAGTACGAACTGGAAGGCGCATGCCAGATCGTCAACGATTTGGATCAAATCGAGGCGCTGGGCGTGATCCCGGTGTTAGGAGACTACCTCGAGGAAGCAGGAGTGGCGCGTCACAACACCGCCCGCGTCGCCGACGACCTGATGCATCTGGCGCATTCCCGAGAGCGGGCATGAGTCTCGGTCCCGGTTATGCCCACGTGGGGACGGACCCTTTCGTCCGTCCCGCGAAGCGAAACGAGCGCTTCGGGCAGAAACTCCTGGCCATATTTCTCTCCCTGACAATCCCCACGCTCCTGCACGCTCAAGCCCCCGAAAAAGGCGGCAACGAGATTCAGGTCTGGGCCGGCGGCGGACACTCCGTGCCCGGAGGGACGAAGAACACCGGAGCCTTCAACGCCGGCCTCCGCTATGGCTGGGTCCTCACCGATCCCCATCTTCCCGGTCTTCTCCGCGGACGCTTTGAGTACGCGCTCGACGCCGTGCCGATTTTCCTGATCTTTCAGCCCGCGAACACCGCCTTCGGCATGGGCTTCGATCCCTTGGGCCTTAAATGGAATTTCCAGCGCCACGGCCGCTTCTCACCGTTTCTGGAATTAACCGGCGGTGTGGTCTTTACTAATCACAACGTGCCGACAGGAACCAATCCGGTGAACTTTATGGACCAGGCCGCGCTGGGCACGCATATTCTCGGCGAGAGATACAACGTGAGCCTGGAACTCCGCTACATGCACGTCTCGAACGCAGGTCTGGCCACGCCCAATCCCGGCCTCAACACCGTCCAGGTGCGACTTGGCGTAGGGAAATTCTTCGCGAAACGTTAGCCCCGCTGTGCCCCTCTGTGTCCTCTGTG
Organism: Candidatus Sulfotelmatobacter sp.; assembly: GCA_025928375.1. Lineage (GTDB taxonomy): Bacteria > Acidobacteriota > Terriglobia > Terriglobales > Acidobacteriaceae > Sulfotelmatobacter. Next base: position 5,597 of record JAICJP010000145.1, on the reverse strand, counting down.
GTGAGTTGTTGCGCCCGCACTCCATCGACCTATATCCTCATCCGTTATGTCCACGCTAGTCGAATGCGTCCCGAACTTTTCCGAAGGCCGCGACAAGGCCAAAGTTGACGCCATTGTCGACGCCATGAAAATCCCCGGCGTTTATCTTCTGGATCGCGAAATGGATACCGACCACAACCGCTGCGTCATCACGATTGTGGGCGAGCGCGAAGCTATTCAGGAAGCAGCCATTCGCGGCGTGGGCAAGGCCTCCGAACTCATCGATCTGAACAATCACAGCGGAGCACATCCGCGCATGGGAGCGGCCGACGTGGTTCCGTTCATTCCCATTGACGGCGTCACCATTGAAGACTGTGTTGCCATGGCCAATCATGTGGGCGAGCAGATCTGGCACCGCTACCAGATTCCCGTATATCTCTACGAATCCGCGGCAAGGATTCCGGAACGGCAAGGTCTCGAGAATATTCGAAGGGGACAGTTCGAAGGAATACGGGCCGAAATCGCTAGCAATCCGGCGCGACACCCCGACATTGGCGAACCGCGCGTTCATCCCACGGCAGGTGCAACCGTGGTCGGCGCGCGAAAATTCCTGATCGCCTACAACGTTTTCCTGAACACACCGGACGTCGAGATCGCGAAGAAAATTGCAAAAGCCGTTCGCTTTTCTAGCGGCGGCATGCGGTACGTGAAGGGCGCGGGCTTTCTGGTGCGCGGCCTGGCCCAAGTTTCGATGAATCTCACCGATTTTGAGCAGACTCCCATCCATCGCGTCTTCGAAATGGTCAAACGCGAAGCGGCGCGGTATGGAGTCATGCCGGTTTCCAGCGAGATCGTCGGCCTGATCCCGAAGAAAGCTCTCGAACAAGCCGCGGAATGGTTTCTGCAGGTAGAGAACTTTGATTCTTCGCTGATCCTGGAAAATCGGCTGGCTGCGGTCATGGGCGGCAAGATGGCGGTGGGGGGCCTGCGGGCCGGGGTCGAGCCGTTCGTCGAGCAATTGGCTGCTCCGACGGCCACACCGGGAGGCGGCAGCGCATCCGCTGCAGCCGGAGCTATGGCTGCGGGACTGGCCGTCATGGTCGCATCCATGTCGCGTGGCAAGAAGGCGTATCTTCAGCACGAAGCCCAACTCAGCGCCGCCATCGCCAGCCTGACCCCAGTGCGCGAAGAACTGAAGGCCGCGATCGATGCGGACGCCGAGTCCTACAACTCTGTGATGAAAGCTTATAGGGCGGCCAAAGTAGACGAAAAATCCGGCGAACGCATGATCGAAACGGCCTTGAAAGAGGCGACCGCAGTCCCGCTCGGGGTCGCTGAGAAGGCCTACGAAGTTGCGCAGCTCGTGCAATTGCTGGAGCCGATCACGAATCCCCACATGAAATCCGATCTAACAACCGCATCGGCTTTGGCCCGCGCCGCGGTAACGGGAGCCTTGGCGAATGTCGAAATCAATCTGGCCTCGCTCAAAGACGAAGCCTTTGCCGCAGAAGTACGCCAGCGCACCAACCGACTCCGCTCGTAGAGACGTAGCCAGCTAAGTCTCTATGATCTCGAGAACGCGCCGGCACCGATTCGGCAATGGGTCTTGGCCTTTTGTTTCCTTCTATCCGCTTGCAAGTAAAATACAATATAGCGTTCCACTAACGGCAAGGCCTGAGCGCGCATCCAAGTATGGGTGCCCGCAAACCTGATCATTTCCTGATTCGAGGCGTTATGAGACTACTAAAAATTTGTCTGGCTTCCCTGCTGATGGCCACTATGGCTTACGCCATGCCCCTGAACTCTTCGGCCAGATCGTGCATGCCCGCCGATCTGCTGCAATTGATCTCAGTGGACTACCGCTCTCTGAAAGACTCGCCCACGGCGATGGCGCTGAAGCAGCAACTCATGCCGGATAACATCAAGCAGTTTGAAGGCGCGCTGAAGGCCATCGGTATTGATCCCGAGAAAGACGTGGACACGCTCACCTTTGCGTCCTTCCGATCGGGCAAGCAGGGGATTAAGGGAGTAGGCGTTGCCGCCGGCCCCTTCAACATGAAGGCCGTGCTCAAGAAGATGAAGCTGCAGAAATACGTCCCGAAGAAATACAACAACTCCTACATCTATCCGATGGATGGCGGTTTCATGATGAGTTTCCTCGACGACAGTACTCTGTTGTTCGGCGACTCGACCGCTATCCGCGCGGCCCTGGACACGCGTGACGGCCAGACGCTCGGCCTGGACACCAACGGCACCATGGCCGACATGATGAGCAGCGTGGATTCGGCCCCGGTCTGGAGCATTCTCGACCAGCAAGGCACGCAGAACATGATGCGCTCCGCTCTGGGTGATGCGTCCAAGATTGCCGATTACGAAACCGTGAAAAAACGCCTGGTCGGCTCGCGCTACACCATGAATTTCAATAGCGGAGTGAATTTCGACTTAACCGTCGTCACTTCCGACTCGATGACCGCCAGTACCATGTCTTCGTTGGTGAAAGCTGGCATTCTGTACAAAAAGATGAGTGCCACCCCAGCGGAGAAAGTCGCCATCGACAACACCATGGTGGATGCCGACGGCTCCAACCTGGGAGTGCATTTCAAGGCCAACGACCAGCAGTTCCAGTCCCTGATGCATTCAGACTTGTTTGCCGCGGTCTCGCACTGACCGCCTGAATGCCTCGATAAAAAAGGCACTGAGAAAATCTCAGTGCCTTTCGTTTTTTGGCGTCACAATCCCCGGTGAAGAACTCTGGATCACTTCTTCATCTCATCCGTTTTCGCGCTGACGGTTTTCGTGGCAGGTCCCGAACCCACCGGAATCATGGCGTGCTCATACGGTGTCCCCGCCCACATCATGGAGGGGGCTGAGGGATCAGCATCCGCATTCGAGGGCAATCCCAAACTCTTCGCTCCTGGACCCAGAATCATGATGTGCGGGCCTGTAACTACCCAATGATTATCGGCAGTTTTCGCCATGGCAAACGGATCGGTATTGCTCGCGCCCTTGTCACCTCCCAACATGTAGGTGAGTCCAAGTTTGTCCGGTGGATTCTGATGCTTCGCCCACGCCTGGAAAAACTCCATGCTGTTGGCATCCGCACACATCCGGTTATTGGCAGTGATCATGCAAGAGAAACCATTCTTACCTTGCCGCAGCGTGGTCATGCTCCCATCTTTTTCGATACGGACTACAGCGGCATTCTTGGCGATCGTCTTCGGAGCGGCGGAAAGCGACTCCGCAATGTACTGAGCATCCGACGACGACTTCTTCTGCCCTTCGGCGATACCGGCAACCATCAACAAAGACACTGCCGCAGCAAAGCTTACACTTAGCGTGCGCATATTCTCCTCCTGACTGTTCTTTGAATTCCCCAGGGTGATAAGGCAGGAAGATTCTACAACCGTGGATACCGCAGTCAACCTGCTATTTCGGGGACGCGAAACTGAGTCAGTGCTTCCCGCGCTCTTCCCTCTTCTGCCGCGCCCAGCCTTCCTTCACGACCTGTCGTCCGCGGCCGATGGCCAGTGAATCCTCCGGCACGTCGTCCGTGATGCACGATGCCGCCCCCACATAGGCTCTCTTCCCGACTCGTACCGGAGCAACCAGTGTGCTGTCGCTGCCAATGAAAACTTCGTCATCAATGACGGTTTTATGTTTGTGCACGCCGTCATAGTTGCAGGTGATCGTACCCGCGCCAATGTTGACGCCCGCCCCGATTTCCGCGTCACCCAGATATGTCAGATGATTCGCCTTCGACCCCTTCCCCAGTTTGATCTTCTTGGTCTCGACGAAGTTTCCTACGTGCGCGCCCTCCGCGATGTCGCTCTCGGGACGCAAGTGCGAATACGGCCCGATAATCGCTCCCGCCCCGATTTTCGCCTTCTCCATAATGCAACCTGGCCGGACCATCACGTTGTCGCCAATCTCGGAATCGCGAATCACGCAGTACGAACGCACTCTGCAACCGCCGCCAATGTTCGTGTTTCCCAGCAACTGTACATAAGGCTCGATCACTGTGTCGGGCGCAATTTCCACGTCAGCATCGATGACGCAGGTCTCTGGATAAAAGATCGATATCCCATCACCCATCAACTGCCGGCATTTCGAAATCCGCATCTGCTGGTCGATGGCCGCCAATTCCGCGCGCGTATTCCCGCCCAGCACCTCGTTCGGAGTCGCCGTAGGAAACGCGACCACACGTTTGCCCAGGCTGCGCAGCACCTGGGCCATATCCGTCAAGTAATACTCGGCGTGGGGGTTGTCCGTCGATAGCTGTCCAATGTTCGAGTACAGCGCCTTCACATCAAAAACATAGAACCCGGAATTGATCTCCCGAATCTTCTTCTCCGCCGCGCTCGCGGCCTTTTCTTCCACAATCTCGCGAACCTCGGGGCTGCCTGGCTTCTTGTGCAGAACGCGGCCGTACCCAGTCGGATTTGCCAACTCCGCGCTGAGCAAAGTCATGGCCGCGCGCTCTCGCACATGAAAGTCTCGCAGGCTCTCGACAGTAGCCGCCGTGATCATCGGAGCGTCGCCGGAGAGCACAATCACGTGGTCGTAACCGGCTAAGGCGTCAGCCGCCATCATCAACGCATGCCCCGTTCCCCGCTGCTCGGCCTGCAAAACAAAATTGACGCCGGTGTGCCGCACCGCCTCACGCACTCGATCGGCCTCATATCCGACGATGGCGTACACATCACTCGCCCGCACGACTGTTCGCGCCGCGCGGATTACGTGCTCCAGCAGGGGCTTGCCCCCAACTTCGTGTAACACTTTAGGTATTTGCGATTTCAGCCTGGTTCCCTTGCCTGCAGCCATGATCGCGATTGCGATCCGCGGCGCGGCAGCGCTATTCGGGGTCGAGGCCAACTTGGCCGAAGCGGAGGACTTCGCTTGAGATTTCTTCATTCGAACTCAATATACCTTGAGTCCGGAGCGATGGCTATTTCAGGAATCCTGTCCTACAATCTTGCGACGGCCAGCGCTTTGAAGCGCCGCTATGGAATGGAGAAAACATGCCGAAGTACGTGATTGAGCGCGATATCCCTAAGATTGGCGATGTCACACCCGACCAGGTGATTGCCATTTCCCAGAAATCCTGCAGTGTCCTGAATACTCTCGGGCCCAAGATCCAGTGGGTGCACAGCTACGTGACCCAGGACAAGATCTACTGCGTTTACATCGCGCCCAACGAGGAGATGGTGAAGGAACACGCTCGCCAGGGAGGCTTTCCCGCCAACCGCATTTCGGAAGTGAAGCTGATGATCGATCCCACCTCGGCGGAAGTTTGAGCGCTACAGCCCGAGGCCGCCGTCGACTGTAAGAATCTGCCCGGTGATGAACTGCGGGGCGGTCGCGAAAAACAGAACGGCCTCGGCAATCTCCTCTCCCCGACCGTTGCGCCGCATGGGAGTCTCTTTGGCCATCCGCCGCATAAAAGCAGCTGCGGACTTCTCACCCAAATCGATCATCCCGGGCGCAACCGCATTGACGGCGATCTCCGGCGCCAATGCTTTTGCCATTACTTTCGTCAGCATGTGCAGCGCGGCTTTCGACGAACAGTAATGGGCGTGCGTCGCCCACGGCCTGAGTCCACCCAGAGATCCCAGGTTGAT
>JAICJP010000378.1 GCA_025928375.1 Candidatus Sulfotelmatobacter sp. | reverse complement strand
TCGGCCTGGCGCCAGCGCGACTACGACGTCATCTCCAGCCCCGAGTTCAAGAAAGCCCTCGAGGACAACCGCGTAATTCTCATCCGCTGGGCCGATATCAAAAAGTTGTTACGCTAGCGTAGCGGGTTGAGTCCTCTTCCGGTCATTTCCCCCGGGTACCTTGGTAATGCCACGGAGTCCGGTTTTTCATCCCCGGCGCACTTCTGCCCTTTAAACTTTGACAGATACCCGTGACCTCTGCCGCCACTTCGCCGACGGCGTCCGCGACCAGTGAGGGGAAACCCCCAGCCCGCGACTCCAAGCACGCGCGCATTCCAATTCTCTATGTCATTCTCGGGGTGTTGCTGGTCATCAGCATCATCCCTATGTATTTCTATTCAGCTCAGGTTGAGGCCATCAATCGCGACCGGCTGAAAACGAACGAAATGCTGCTGCAGAATACTGTGACCCGGTCTTTAGCGGATGACCTGGCGCAGCACGAGCGCTCCCAGCGGATGATGCTGGCCAATCTTTCCTCGGCAATTCAGGTGGCCAGCGGCGGGGATATTGGCGAGAAGAATATCGAATCGCCGGAACTTCGAGCCCTGCTCGAGAACTTCGTAAGCTCTTCGGATGAAATTGCTTACGCAACTCTGCTCAACTCTGAAGCGAAGGGCATTTCCGCTGGTCGGATTGCTCCGGATGCTTTCCTTCAACGTGAGCTGGAGCATGCCTACACCGCTGCCCGGGATGGCCGGGTATACAACGGCCAGGCTCTCGTCGAGGGCGAGGGGAAAAATGCCCGAACGGTTTTCCTGGTGAGCGCGCCGGTCCAGTATGAACAGCGATTCCTGGGGATGATCGCATCGGTAGTGGACCTGCAATTTCTGATTCGCCGGCTGCGGGAAGTCAGCGGCGGAGGTCTCACGCCCTATGTCGTTGACTCGCAGGGTCGATTGGTAGCCGCTGCCAATCCGGAATTCGCCACCGGCCAGGATATGAAGAACCTGGATATCGTGCGTACCTTCGTCGACGGAGGCAATAAAGCGCAACTGGCCGAGACGCGCGAATTCAACGTGAGTTCAGGGTCTGAAAAGATCGAAATGCTAGGCACTTACAGCCCAGTACAGTCGCTGAACTGGGCCGTGGTCGTGCAGAAGCCGCGACGCGATGCGTACCGCGGCGTCTACGAGATGCAACGCACGGCTCGCCTGCTTGCTTTGCTGGCGGTGCTGCTGAGCATTGGAGTCAGCATTTTCGCCGCCAGGCGTATCACGAATCCGCTTTCAGTTCTCACGGAATCCAGCCGCGCCATCGCGAAGGGTGACTTCACACAGCGGGTTCATCTGATGAGCCGCACGGAAATTGGCGAGCTCGCTCAGACATTTAACACTATGTCTGAGGAACTGGAGCACTTCGTCGAGGACTTGAAGCGAGCGGCTGAAGAGAATCGGGCACTATTCATGGGTTCGATTCAGATGCTGGCCGGAGCGGTTGACGAGAAAGACCCTTACACGCGCGGCCACTCCGACCGAGTCACTCGCTATTCCCTGCTCATTGCGAAGGAACTGGGGCTGCCAGCTTCGTTCATGGAGACTCTGCAGATCTCGGCCCAGCTTCATGACGTTGGCAAGATAGGGATCGAAGACCACATCCTGAAGAAACCGGGCGCATTGACCGAGGAAGAATTCGAAGTGATGAAGACGCATACTACGAAGGGTGCCAACATCCTTCGTCCGGTGCCTCAACTGGCCGAAATGCTGCCGGGCATCGAACTGCATCACGAGGCGCTCGATGGACGAGGATACCCGTACGGCCTCAAGGGCGAGCAGATTCCGTTATTAGCGCGTGTGATCGCGGTGGCAGACACTTTCGACGCCTTAACCACCAATCGCCCTTATCAGCAGGCCCATACGCCTGAGCAGGCGCTGGAGATCATCAAGAATATTGCCGGCAAGCGTCTCGATCCCGAGGCAGTCAATGCGCTGCTGGCGGTGTACGAGCGCGGGGAAATTCGCATCCAGCGTTTCACCATCAAGCGTCCCGTTGCTAATGCGCCTGTAGCAGTTGCGGCCCCGGCCGCCACAACGGCGGAAACCACTCCGCTGGAACGCACTCGCGTCTGAGGCAATCTCCGGGCTGCTAAACCCCTGGATACTGCAGCAACTCCGAAATCACCAGAAGTCCACGCCGTCGTCGGGGTCTATAATTGCGCACGATGCCTCTGGCCCCCGGCACAAAGATCAGCCAATACGAGGTCCTGTCACCGCTGGGTGCGGGGAGCATGGGAGAGGTCTATCGCGCCCGCGATTCCCGCCTTGACCGCGAAGTTGCAATCAAGGTGCTTCCCGAACTGGTTTCATTGGATCCCGAACGCCTGCTCCGTTTCGAGCAGGAGGCCAAGGCGGCCGCAGCGCTGAATCATCCCAATATTTTGGCGGTTTATCAGATGGGCACATTTCTCGGGATGCCCTATCTGGTCTCCGAACTGCTGGAGGGCAAGACGCTGACGGAGGTGATCCGCCGCAGCCCGGTTGCACTTCGAAAAGCGCTCGATTTTGGGGTGCAGATCGCGCGTGGGCTTGCGGCAGCGCACGAAAAAGGGATTGTTCATCGCGATCTCAAACCCGACAACCTGTTCGTCACCAAGGATGGACGGGTAAAGATTCTCGATTTCGGGTTGGCCAAAGTAATCCAGCCCAAGGGATCTGCGAACCTGGCCGCGACGATCACGTTGCCCGGTGTGGCTCTGGGCACGATCGGGTACATGTCTCCTGAGCAGGTTCGAGGCCAGCCGACGGACCAGCGGGCAGATATTTTTGCGCTAGGCGCCATCTTGTACGAAATGGTGATGGGGAAAGGGACGTTCCAGCGTCCAACTTCCGCCGACACGATCAGCGCGATCCTCAACGAAGAACCCCCATCCATTACGGAACTCGCACCCGACACCCCCGCGTCCCTGGAGAGAGTCATTCGCCGGTGTCTCGAAAAAAATCCGGAGCAGCGATTTCAATCTGCCTCGGATCTCGCCTTCGCTCTGGAGGCGTTGTCCGACCCGTCGACGGTCGCGATCGGCGCGCATGTAGCTGCCAGGCTTGAGCCCGACCGGCCAGGTTGGACGTGGGCTGCCGCGGCAATGGCGTTTGTAGTGGTTGCGCTGGCGATCGCCTTCGTTCTAGAACAGCGGTCGCGCCTGCCCAGCGTTTCGCATTATGTTCAACTTACGCATGATGGCCAGCAGAAAGCACTGATTGGGACGGATGGAGCGCGCCTGTACTTAAGCCTGGGAGAAGTTCGAACAGGAAGCTTCGCGTCGCATGGTGTGGCGGAAATGTCCGTCTCCGGAGGTGAGCCGAAAAAACTCACGATCCTGCCTTCCGTCGATATGGTGCCCCTGGATCTATCGCCCGACGGATCCGAACTTCTGGTCGTAGATGGGCAGGGTGCTCCTCCCAAAGGTCCCTTATGGACGCTGCGTTTGCTGGGCGGTTCGCCGAGACGGCTTGGCGACATCATCGCGGAGACCGCGGCCTGGTCGCCAGACGGTAAAAGCCTTGTTTATACGGACCTGGGAAATGTCTTCCGGGCTAATTCGGACGGTTCCGGGTACCGCAAATTGCTGAGCGTGCCAGGCGACATTCTGAACATTGCGTGGTCGCCGGATGGATCCATGGTGCGCTTCGACGCAACTGAAAGCGCCGGCACTGTTGGGCAACAGGTGGAATGGGAAGTGGCGGCGGATGGAACGGGATTGCAGCGACTGTTCCAGGGTTGGCACAACCCTCCCGACGAATGTTGTGGCAAGTGGACAGCCGACGGCAAGTATTTCGTCTTCGAATCCGGGGGGCAAATTTGGGCTCTACCCCAGGACACCGGTTTATTTCGCTCCCAACCGAAGCCCGTTCAGCTCACCTCGAGTCCGCTTTCGCTTTCCTCGCCGTTGCCCGCCAAAGATGGGAAAAAGATGTTTGTCGTAGGGCAAACTTATCGAGGCGAACTCATGCGGTACGAGTCCAAGGCCGGTCGCCTGGTCCCATTCCTGGGCGGAATCTCGGCCGAGTACGTGGATTTTTCCCGGGACGGCCAGTGGATCACGTATGTGTCTTATCGTGAGGGCTCGCTATGGCGCAGCAAAATTGATGGCACCGAGCGTCTGCAACTCACTTATCCCCCAATGTACCCGGTTTTGCCTCGGTGGTCCCCGGACAGGAAAAAGATTATTTTCTTCGAGTTCGCACGCAGCACCTCACCGGCCAGAATGTACGAAGTTTCCGCAGATGGCGGCACCCCTCGTGAGCTCCTGCCCGACGATCACAGCCAGCAACTCGACCCGAACTGGTCCCCTGACGGTACCAAGATTATTTTTGCGGGCGAATCCAACACTCCGGCATCCTCGATCCGCATACTCGAGGTCACAACTGGCCAACTGTCCACGTTGCCCGGTTCCGAAGGTCTTTATTCTCCAAGATGGTCGCCCGACGGCCGGCAC
>JAICJP010000007.1 GCA_025928375.1 Candidatus Sulfotelmatobacter sp. | reverse complement strand
TCAGCGCAATTTCTCACGTTTCGCTGACGCGGCGCGCGATGAACTAGTCAAGGACAGAACAAAGAAGAAGATAAGGATGAAAGCAATGATGGCCAGCGACCAACTGATCGGGAACTTGCCGCCGAAAGCCTCGTTCAGCCAGGCCATCTTCAAGCCTACGAACACGAGAATCGTCCCCAGCGCGTACTTGAGCAGGTGGAATTTCTGCGCCACACCAGCGAGGAGGAAATAGAGCGCGCGCATTCCCAATATTGCGAAAACGTTCGAAGTGAATACGATCAATGGCTCGCTGGTGATGGCAAAGATCGCCGGCACAGAGTCCACGGCAAATATGATGTCGGACACTTCAATGAATACCAGGGCCACCAGCAAGGGCGTCGCGTGCAGCTTTCCCACAACGCGGCGAAAGAAGTGTTGGTCGTTGACCTGGGATGTGACCGGAAGAAACCTGCGCAGCAGGCGGATAACCAGGTTCGCCTCTGGGTCAATCGGCTTTACCGGCGCGAACAGGATCTTCGCTCCCGTCGCTATCAGCAATACTCCAAAGAAGATGACTACCGCCTTGTATTGCAGAAGCACCGCACCAAGAGCGATAAAGATCACGCGCAACAACAATGCGCCCAAGATGCCGAAGAACAGAATGCGATGCTGGTGCTTCGCGGGAATGGCAAAGAATTGAAAGATCACGACAAAAACAAAGATGTTGTCCAAGGCGAGTGACTTCTCGATGAGAAAGCCAGTCAAGAACTCCAGAGTAGCCCGCCAGGCTAGACTTCCGTCCATCGCCCCTGGATTGCTGCCCAGGCGTGGATCGATCGGGAACTTCCACAGGCAATAACCGTAGAGAAGGGCAGCAAACCCGAGCGCCAAGGCGGTCCAAACCACACTCCAAGAAAGGGCCTCGCGCGCCGAGACTTCATGCGCCCGGCGGTGGAAGACGCCTAAATCCAGCGCCAGCATGCCTAAGACAAAGAGCGTGAAGGCGCCGTAGAACCACCAGTAATCGACAAAAGGAAACAGTGACAAGCCAGTCATAAGAGTCTTTCACTCATCAGGGTTTCTGCCACGTGACTGCTCGCCGCACACGACGCTCGCGAACCTCTGTGCACATAAAAACACTTGTCAAGGCTACGGGCGGTCACCTCGGCAGGGGGGCACCCCAACCCACTGTCGAGCTTTTCTTGATGCGGCCGGGAAGCGCTCCCGAATCTTTCCCAGCAAATGATGGGCCCACACGTATTCTGAAGAGAGAACGAGCAGGCCAACAAACAGGAGCGGTATTCCCGGCAGAATAGGCAGGACCACGCCAACTACGCCGAGGGCGACGAACGCCCAACCCAGCAGCACTGCGAGCAGCTTCTTATTCTTGCTCTGCAAGTTTGAATCTCCTTCGCCGGACAATCTGGTCACTGGTGTCCGCGGTGTTGCTCAGTCAGAAGCGCTGAGCCCCTAAATTGAACGACTCCATCTCGGCTCGGCCATTGCTCTTCTTCTTCGCGTTGTCCAAGGCAGCATGGATCATCATGTACTCGGTCATGTTCTCCAAGGTGATGACGCCGACCAACCTGCCCTCTTCGACAATGGGTACAGTCGCAACCTCGGCCTCATGCAACCGCGCGAAGACCGATGGCACAGGTTCAGACGGCGAAGCCACCGGGAAATCCCGTCGCATCGTACGTTCAACGGTGGAGTGGACGCCTCCGGTTGCCAGGGTTGCGATCATGTCCGAGCGCAGGAGCATGCCGACGACCCGTCCTTGATCCACCACCGGAAAGTCCTGTTGCCAGCCGTTCAAGACGAGCTTCACGGCCTGCGATAGCTCATCCCGCGGAGACAGGGTGCGGAACTCCGGTATCATCGCGTCCTTCGCAGAAACGGATCCCAGCACCGACTTCGTCTCCGCGATCGCTGCCTCCTGTGCCGCGCCGATCCAGACAAAGAAAGCAATGAACACTAGGAACGGATTCGTGAACAGACCGAGAAATCCGAATACGAAGGCAAGTCCCTGGCCCACACTGGCCGCGATCTGCGTGGCCCTGGCATATTCCATCCGCTTCGCCAGAAGCGCCCTGAGAACCCGACCGCCGTCCATGGGGAAGGCCGGGATCATGTTGAAGCCCACCAGAAACAGATTGGCGAACATCACGCGCTCTAGGAACACCCCGTGGGTTAGCCCGATTTGCTGTACCGGTTGAAAATGGCCGGTCAGGGATAAGTACGCCGCCAGCAGGGCTGCGATCACAACATTGACCGCCGGTCCAGCCAGTGCAACCCAGAGTTCCTGGTCCGGTTTATCCGGTATTCGCTCCAAGCGGGCCAAGCCACCGATGGGCAGCAGCGTGATGTCTTTCGTGGCGATGCCAAACTTACGCGCTGCTAAGGCATGACCATATTCGTGCAGAACCACACACCCAAAGAGTGCGAGTATGAAACCAACGCCCTGTAGCGTTGCAAGGAAACTCTGGTATTGCATCCAGTGAGTGAGCGCGATCCAGCCCAGTAACAGGACAAATGTGGCGTGCGCGTAAACCGCAATTCCAGCGAACGTGCCGATCTTCCATGACCATTTCATTGTTCTATCCTCCCCGCTTAGCGACAGGCCCCGCCTTCTCCGGCGGGGCCTGGCTTTGGTTTATCGGCTCATCTCCGACGCAATCATGATGTTGTTCTTCACGCTGAACACCCCTGGGACAGAGCTGGCCTGCGTATAAGCCACCTGCTTGTCCAGTTTGTTCGTCACAACACCATGAAGTTCGACATTGCCGTTTTCCACCACAATGCGAATCGGTGCTTGCGGATCGATGGCATACTTCTGCAGCGCAGAGTTGCCATAGATCGAGCGGGCCAGCGCGATGCGCAGGCGGTCATCGTTAATAGAGGTCGGCGCCACTTCGATCTCATCGATTACGTCCTTCACTCCGGGCGTGGTCTCCACGATGGCAATGGCTGAGTCGCGGTCCGGGTAGTCCCTTACCTTGCCTGCCACCGTTGCAACCCCGTTCTCAACACTCAAGGTCAGATTGTTGAAGACAATCCCATACCCGATTCGGTCATAGCGCAGTTTGTTCGAGAGCTGATCGCGCAGGATCTCATCGTGAACGCTGCTGGCGACCTCGATGTGATTGCGAACTCCATCCGCGTTCTGGATCTTGCGCACGCGCTTCTCGGCATCTACCTTGTCGATGTACAGTTCCACGTTCCCGGTCAAGGTCACGATGCCGTCTTCCACCGTGGCCGTGACCCCTTTGAATTTGTCGCGTTTGCCCAGTTCCTCTGCGGCTTTAGCCCGAATCTGCTGGTTGTAGCGACCTTCACTTTTTTGTTGAGCGCTGACCGGTAGGGCCAGCGCTACGAGCAACATCCACATCGCAATCGATTTCATATTCGTATTCCTCTCCTTATAGATTTGATCGAGTTACAACTTGGGTGAGTGTGGGCCTGCCCACACCCACCCTGGTTTTGGCAGCGCGCCTTAACGCGCAACCGGTTCCTCCGCGAGTTCGTGCAGACGCATCCGGGCTTCGTGGTAGTCGATGATGGTGTCCACGTTCCGGTAAAGCTGATCCGCGCTGCTCCAAATCCCGTGCAGGTTGTCCTTGTACTCGGCTTTGGTGATACTCCGCCGATCTTCGTTGATCCAGTTAATACCCTTCTCCACACGCTGCGCCAAGTCTTCGAGGGGTGGGCGTGCAGTTTCGATTGCCTTCTCCTGGAACACCGTGGCCTTGGACTTCATCCCCTCCAGTTCCGCCAGCATCTTGCCCATCTCGTTAATGTGCTGCTTCATGACGCTGAGCTTATCGGCATGGGTCTGCCAATTGAGTTGCGGGTTGCGCCTCTTCGACTCCAGCATCGCAGCATCACGCCGAGTTTCGATCGCCTTGCTTTCGAAGTCGGCCAGCATGTCGTCAATCTTTGACACTTGCGACACCTCGCCCATCGGTGGAACAATCACGCGATCGACCACGTGAATCAGGCCGTTGCTAGCGGCAAGGTCGGTCTTCGTAACTTTGGCGTCGTTCACCCGCACTACGCCCTTAAGAACGCTGATGCGGACTTCCTGTCCGCTCACGGTCTTGGCTGACGTCAGCTTGACCACATCGCTCGCGGTGACCCTTCCTGGTACCACGTGGTAGGTCAGGATCGAACGCAGCTGTTCCTTGTTCTCTGGCTTCAGCAGCACTTCCACAGTGCCTGGCGGCAGTTTGCGGAATGCCTCATCCGTCGGCGCGAACACGGTGAACGGTCCCTGCCCTTTCAGGGTGTCAACCAGGTCCGCCGCTTTCAGCGCCTGTGCCAGAGTGTTAAAAGATCCCGCCTGGACAGCGGTGTCAACGATGTCCTGGCGGGTGTGACTGGCGAATGCGCCGATGCTCATCAGCACGGTCGCCACAAATGCCATGTAGAGTCTCTTCATGGAATTTCTCCTCATCTTGAATTTGGGTGCCTCGCCCATCAACGATTGCGAGTATCGCCGGAAGCGCTGTGACTGGAAATTCCGCGCGGGTAGCAGGCCCCTACGACTTTGGTCGTAGGGCATTTCCGCTGGCCGCACCATCTAAAGAAGCGTCTATAAGGAGGGAGTGACAGTCATGAACCTGATGACGGCAGCGGTAGTTGGCGTGATATTCATGGTTTCTCTGGGTTCGGGCTCGGCCAAATCTACAACTAGTCCGCCGTTGCGGACGGTCGACAGCGTGGATCTCAGCCGGTATACGGGTACCTGGTACGAGATCGCGCGCTATCCCAACCGTTTCCAGCGGGATTGCCAATCCGATACCACCGCCGCGTACACGCTCCGCAAAGACGGCAAAGTTCTGGTCGTGAACTCGTGCCGTCAGAAGGACGGAAAGATAAAGACGGCGCGCGGCACGGCCAAGATCGCGGACAAGACAACCAATGCCAAACTGAGGGTGACCTTCTTTTGGCCTTTTTACGGTGACTACTGGGTGATTGGCCTTGATTCGGATTACCGCTATGCCATTGTCGGGGAACCGAGGCGGAAATATCTCTGGATCCTGAGCCGCACACCAGAGATGGATGGAACGACCTACGAGCAGATCGTGGAGCAAATTCGGGCGGCAAGCTACGATCCTGAAAAACTGATCAAGACTCGTCAGTCGCCCCGCAGCGGGCAACCCGCAGCGAGGTCACTTTCGAACTAGTCCGTGCTCAATGGCAAACAGGGCTAGTTCGAGGCGGTTCGACATCCCTACTTTGTTGAAGATGTTGGTGAGATGGCGCTTGACCGTCTCCTCCGTGATGGAGAGCGAGTTGGCAATGTCGCGGTTCATGCAGCCCTGCGTGATGAACGAGATGATCTCGGTCTCGCGGGCGGTTAGGCCAAAGCGGTTCTGCGGCTGGGGAGGTTGGGTGTTCGCCGCGGCCAGCTGTTGCACGATCTGCACCACGTTGGATACGCTTTGACTCTCGATCCAGTATTGGCCTCTCATCACCGCTTCGAGCGCCGGTACCAGTTCCGCTACCCTCTTTTTCAAAATCACTCCTCGCGCGCCCAGTTGTAATGCCTCCAAAACCTGCTTGGCACTGATGGCAGAGCAGAGCAGGATAGTTCGGACTTCCGAGCCAGCGGTGGTGATGGCTCGAAGCGCCTCCAACCCGGGGAGGTTCGGCATCAGCAGATCAAGAAGCAGAATGTCGGGGTCGGTTTCTTTGACGAGTTCGGCCGCCATCTTCCCATCTTCAGCTTCACCCGCAACCCTGAACCCGCCTGAGACATCAAGGACGGATCGCACTGCTTGGCGAACGATTGGGTCGTCGTCGGCGATCAAGACTGTAACGACGGCCGGCTTGACGGTTGTACGCTTCATGAATCGCGCCTCTGCGGTTCTCTGCTAGACGCTTGCGTTCGTGCCAGCAGCATTCGCAGGCGCTCAACCAGGCTGACCGTTGCCGCTAGGTCCGGTGTTGGACCGTCTCCCAGCAGAGCCTCAATCTTTTCGGCACAGGAAGAAGCTTCATTGAGTCCAAACATCCCGAGCGAACCCGAAAGCCGGTGGGCTGCCGACAGGGCGTTCTGCCAAGACATCTGATCGGAGGTCCCTGAACGCAAGGTTTCGGCAAAGCGTTCCAGCGTCGCTAGCCGTCTCAACGCCTCAGGCCTGCTGCTGAGCCAGACTTTTTCCAGCGCTGAGCGAACTTCGTCACTCTTTTGGGGAGCCATCGTGGCCCACATCCTTCCCGGTTAGAGTCCAGCCCAATATTTCGCAAACTTGATCGGATAATTGCATCGGATCAAAAGGTTTAACCAGTACGCCCGCGGCTCCTTTACTGACGAGTTCCTTCTTGCTAGCCTGCACCTTCGCCGTCAGCATGATTACGGGAATCGAGGCTGTTTCGGGCAGTTGCTTGAGTTGGACGAGAGTCTGTTGTCCATCCAGGTCGGGCATCATCAGGTCCAGGATGATGGCGTCCGGCCTTGCTTGTTGCGCAAGGTCCACTCCGCTCTTCCCTGAATCGGCCAGAATGACCATGAAGCCTCCCACCAGTTCCAGGCTGGTCTTGGCTACTTCTCGAATATCCCGATCATCGTCGATCACAAGCACGGTTTTCGGCATCGTGAATCCAGAACAATTCAGCTTGCAGTGACGGCATCGGCTTCGGCAAGCGGCAACTGCACACAGAATGTACTGCCCCGGCCGAGTTCGCTCTCCGCCCAGACGCGGCCGCCGTGTTGCTCCACGATACTCCGGCAGATCGCAAGACCTAAGCCGGTGCCCCCCTTTTCACGCGCGTCAGAAGCGTCTACCTGCTCGAACCGCTCGAAAATTGTTTCCAGCTTGTCCTTCGGAATGCCTCGGCCTTCATCCCTAACTCGAAAGACCACGATGCTGCCGGTTCGCTCGGCTGCAAACTCGATCCGGCCGCCGCGCCGCGAGAACTTGACGGCATTCCCGAGCAGGTTGACGAATGCCTGTACCATGCGTTCCTGATCAGCTCTAATCGACCCCTGGCAAGGGGAAATCGCGATCGTTATGCCTTCGCCTTCGGCCACCAAATGCACGGATTCGACGGATTGCCTCATGAGATCAGCGATGTCGCATGTCCGCATGTCGATCGCGATTCGCCCCGATTCGATGCGCTGCAGATCGAGAATGTCATCCACTAAACGGCTCAATCGGTCAGCGTTGGTAAGAGCGATCTGCGCCATTTCATCCGCTTTCGGAGGCAGCGCGCCCGTGACGCCGCGCGCCAAAAGTCCGAGCGCGCCTTTGATGGACGTGAGGGGCGTCCTCAGTTCGTGGCTGACAACCGACACGAACTCGTCTTTCATTTTTCGCATGGCGTGCCGATCGCTGAGATCAGCCGCGATCATCAGGTACCCGGCCAGATCATTATCTCCACCGCGTAGCGCCGTCACCGCGAGCAACACCGGAAACCGCGTGCCATCTTTTCGGATATAGGCACACTCGAATTCGTCCGCCACGCCATATCTCGCTTTTGTGACTAAGGCTTGATAGTCGCCCGGTACGGGCATGCCCATGGCCCGTGTCAACTGGTCGCCCCGGGACTGCAACTCGCGAGCATCGTGTACGATGGTGACGGTGTTTCCTGCTAGTTCTGCGCCTGTGTACCCGAGCCACTTTTCCGCTGCCGCGTTGGCCAGCTGGATCAATCCGGCGGGGTCGGTGGAGATCATGCTGTAAGCGGCACTGTTGAGGATGGTGCGCTGAATCCGTTCCGCATTTTGCAGGGCAAGGTGATCCTTTTCGCTCTGCCGGTTGAGTCTGTAAATTACGACCGAAGCAGCGAGCAGCAGCGCGATACCCAGCAGGCAGGTCACGCCGACCACAAGAATTGTGCTACGTGCTCGCTCCCTTGACTCCCTCTCTCGGTCGAGCAGATCGTTCCGCTCTTCCGCTTGCATGGCTGAGATCCTTCGCCGGATTTCATCCGCGAGTCTCTTTCCGCGGTCCGATTGCACCACGCGAACCGCAGCTTCAAACCCGCGCTTTCGCCGCGCATCTACAAGTCCCTTCATCAGCTCCAGCCGAGCCTGGATGATCGGTTCCAGTTCCTGAAACTGCCGGGAACGATTCGGGTCGTCCGCAAGATCATGCCCAAGTACTTGCGTGGTGATATCGAGTTGGGTAAGAGCTACGTCATAGGGTTTGAGGTAGTCGTCTTTCCCGCTCAACGCATAGCCGCGGCAACTGGACTCGGCATCGTCCAGCAGCAAGTGCAGAGCGGTAAGGTCCTCAATCAGCTTGTGCGCCTGTGCGAGGCGCCCATTAGCAGCAATAAGTTCTTTGGTGTTGCGATAGGACAACCAGCTCACAACGGCTAGGGCGATAAGTCCAGCCACCGATGCTGCAATGATCCAAAGGCGGATTCTGCCTCCCATGAGCATGATGATACCTGCTGTGAGCGCAGGGGTGACTCTCATCAGCACGCTACGGAACGTCCACACCGACTGTGGACTCGGTTCCGGTTGCGCTCGTACAAGTGGTAACCTCCAGCTGCAACATCCCCGCTACACCAACGAGGAAGATGGAAGTGCAGCCGCGGTTTCGATGCATCGCCCCATTAGTATGCTGGGGCATGTTTCGCCGGACGGTTGATTAATTATTAGAAGCTCAGTCGCAGAGGATAAGCCCAGTGCGTAAATCCTCGAATGGCAACCCTCTACAGGGTCTGATTCCGCAGACCTCGTTCAGCCGGTTCAGCCGACGCTTAGGCGAACATCGGCGCTGGTCACAGAGTGGTCACAAAACTGTGGCCACCTCGACACGTTAAGTAGCTGACCAAAAAGGGAGATAGGCTGGCTGTATCCAGCCCTGAAAAGGCTGGCGTCGGGGGTTCAACTCCCTCCCTGGCCACCACAACTTAAAGAATTTCAGTCACTTCCCTTCCCTTCTTCATGATTCACATGACAGCCCAATTGGAGGGCGAGGAGCTCGTAACCTTGGCGCTAATCACCTCGAAACAGGCCGGATAGCATTGGTAGAGCGCAGCCCAGAAGCTTTTGGCGTCGTCCAATTAGCCCACTTGGAGCAACGATGGTAACGCTGCTAGGAAATCTTCTGCCAGTACGGAAGCCCGAGTTGGCCGAGGCGCGCAAGCTCTACCTCGAGCGTCATGCCAACAGCAGATATTGGGTAGACTTTGAAGACTCTTCTTTTTACCGCATGGACGTCGTCGATGTTTATTACGTGGGAGCCTTCGGAGTGATGGGCTGGGTATCTGCCTCCGACTATGACCGCAGTCAACCCGACCCTCTCGCAGACTCAATGACCGAAATCATTCAGCACATGAACACCGACCACAAGGATGCGCTCATCATGATTGCACGGACATTTGCTCACATCGACTCGACGGAAGCGACGATGACCGCAGTAGATCGCCTCGGCTTTCATGTCCGCTTGAAAACGGCTTACCGAATGCGTGGCACCCGCATCGCTTTCTCGAGGGAGGTAAGCAATCCGGCTGAAACTCGGAAAATGCTTGTGGAAATGGTGCAACAAGCTCACTCGCAGGCCCAATGAGAGCTAACTCTGGCACGCACTGGAGCGCCGAAAAAGCCAGCAGAACCATACTTTTCGGCTGACCGACAGTAAGTCGGTGGTTCTCTTAAGTCGCCCGCGTTGCCGGGATGAATTCTGCACACAGTTGGCACACTCGCTTGTTCATAGACATGGCTCGCGGGCGAACTGGGAATACTCTCTTTCACTTTCTAGAAGCCTGTCTATCGGTACCTATGCCCGAAATCGAGCGTAAACCGGTCTGAGTGAGTGATTTGCTCTTTTTTGAACAACTGACAGAAACAGGCGCCGTCATGGGCTAACCCTATTCACGATGGGCTTTTATTTGTCGAGTTGCACGCCTCCTTGGCGAATCGCAACTGAATCGTTCGCTGTCCCCGTGGGTGCAATTGCAACTACAATTCCCGCGTGAGTGCCAGAACCTTCTTCTCGTGACCTTCACTGCTGTCTTGCTTATGTCCAGATCGCAGCCCGCAGTATCGGACAGCGCAGCCTCCGCAGATGGTCTCTGCCGGCCACAAATTGCTGCGCATGGACCAGCCCCAAACAATGGAATCGTGATGAACGGGATCGACGTCCTCGAACACGATGGTTTCCGAGAAGTCCGGGTTCCGACCCGCCCTCCCCACGTGCAGTCGGTGTTATCACCAACCACACTGGCTTCGATGTCGAGGGCCGCAGGACGATTGATATTCTCGCCAAAGCGTAACCGGAACTGATTAAGGCTTACGGCTCGCACTGGCCGGGGGGCCGGTGATGCGCTCAAAAGCCCATCATGACGGCTATGGTAAGGTGATCCCGGTCAGATCTGTGGTCCGACGTAGTGTGTTTCGAGTGGACAGCGTTTCCCTAAGGGTGATTCTTGGACCCCGTCAAACCTCGCCAATTGCTCGGAGTATTCGATGCCACACTGATTGTCATGGGCGGCATTGTCGGCTCCGGTATCTTCATCAATCCCTATGTGGTTGCCCTCCGCGTGCACACTCCATTCTTAATTCTGGGCGTCTGGTTCCTAGGTGGAGGCCTTGCCTTACTCGGCGCTTTCATCTGGGCGGAGCTTGCATCGCGCTTGCCGGGCGCCGGAGGACAATACCTTTACTTGCGCGAGGCTTATCATCCCTCGGTCGCGTTCATCTATGGATGGGTCCTCCTTCTTGTAACCCAGACCGGCGGGATGGCGGCAGTGGCGGTCACGTTCAGCCGGTACTATCGTGAAATTACTGGGTTCTCGGCAAGCGATGGGCTCATCGCGACCGGAACTCTGCTGGGTCTCACAGCGATCAATTGCCTTGGAGTGCGCGCCGGCAGCACTGTGCAGAGTGTCCTTATGTTACTCAAAGCATCCGCCATCGCCGCGATGGTCGTAGTGGGGATTCTCCGGGGCGGCGGCACGGTGCAAGCCTTGCCTTTGCTCGACCATCCGATTTCGTCCGGACTAGGTCACGCGATCGGCGCCGCCATGATTCCCGTTGCGTTCGCGTACGGCGGGTGGCAGACCGCAAGTTTCGTAGCTGGCGAAATGCGTGATCCCCGCCGCGATCTCTCCCGAGGACTGCTGATCGGTGTGGTCGGGGTGATCGTCCTCTACCTGGCGGTCAATTTTGTTTGCTTGCGCGTGCTCGGTCCGGACGGACTGGCTGCAACCCGTACTCCCGCATCGGCTGTAATGCGCGCGGCTGTAGGTGTGCGAGGCGCGCGATGGATTGCGTTCGGTATCGCCGTCTCCACATTGGGTTTTCTGAGCCAGGGGATTCTGACCGCTCCCCGGGTTTACTACGCCATGGCTCGGGATGGTCTCTTTTTTAAGAGCGTGGGCTGGCTTGCTCCTCGTACCGGAGTTCCAGTTGTTGCCATTGTGCTGCAAGGCGTGACCGCGACCGTGATTGCGCTTTCGGGACGCTACGAGGAGATCCTGAACTACGTGATCGCAGTTGATTTCATTTCGTTCGGCCTGACGGCCGCGTCGCTGTTTGTGTTCCGACGAAGAATCCAGGCCTCGCCCCAAAAGTTGTATCTGGCCCCGGGTCATCCTTACACCACAGGTCTTTTTGTGTTGGTCTGTGCCGCCATCGTGATTACAACGGTCGCCACTTTCCCCGCGAATTCTGTTATTGGGTTGATCATTCTGCTGGCTGGCGTCCCGGTATATTTGTACTGGAGCCGTCATGCGCGGCGGAACCCACCTGCGCCGAACCTATGAAACATCGACGTTCCGATTACATGCGGTGGGCCAAGATGCAAAGCCGTGCGAAGTTTAATCTCGCGACCAGCGGCGTGGGTCCGTTTCCTTTACGTGAGCTTCACGTGAAAATCGATCAGTTGGAGATCAACGGCGACAGCTCGTACGGCTACGCTCCCCTGCAGCGTGCCATCGCGAATAAATCCGGTGTCGATCCCGATTGCGTGGTGACCGCCGCCGGCACCTCCATGGCCAATCATCTGGCAATGGCCACGCTCATCGATCCAGGCGACGAGGTTCTGATTGAGCAGCCGACCTATGAGTTGCTCACTTCCACGCTCTTATATTTGGGCGCGACAGTAAAAACTTTTGTGCGTGATGAAGACAATATGTATGCGCTCGATCCTGCTGAAGTTCGTCGCGCAATGACGTCAAAGACCAAATTAATTGTGCTAACCAACCTTCATAATCCCAGCAGTGTGCTGGCTTCCGATTCCGTGCTGCGCGAGATTGGGGACCTGGCCCGCAGCGTGGGAGCGCGTGTACTGGTCGACGAAGTCTATCTCGACGCTGTTTACAGCGACACTCCGAACACTTCTTTTCAGCTCGGACCGGAGTTCATCGCCACCACTAGTTTGACCAAGGTGTACGGCCTAAGCGGCCTTCGCTGCGGGTGGATTCTGGCGAAGCCCGATCTAGCTCGTGCCATGTGGCGGCTGAACGACCTGTTCGCGTCCATACCTGCGCATCCGGCCGAGCTGTTGAGTGTGGTAGCACTGGAAAATCTAGACTATATCCGTGAGCGGGGACGTAAGATCCTAGAAACGGACCGCACATTGTTGAGAGAGTTCCTTATCAGCCAGGAAGGCGTTTCCGCTCCCTATACTGAATTTGGAACAACCGCCATTCTGCATTTGGCCACGGGCACCGTTGATAATTTCCTAGCTAGGCTGCGCACCGAGCATGAGACCTCAGCTGTGCCTGGAGATTTCTTCGGTCTGCCCAATCACTTCCGTATCGGTATGGGAGTAGACACGGAAATGTTCCGCGAAGGATTGAAGAGAATAAGCCTGGCGCTGGGGGAAATCTGAAGGACTAGATATCCCGGTAAGGGTTTGATTGCGGGTAGCCCGTGGAAAGCCGGGTAGTCTGCCGTGACCTGGCATCGCCTCCGCCGTGCCCAATGAGCGCCCACTCAGCTAAACCGTTAGAATCTTTGTCGTAGGTGGTCAGTTTCTACGCCATAAGTTCCGGTTTGCCGACGATACCTCCACATTGACCCGCGCATACGCTCGAATCGCAATGCTGCGTTAAAAGATTTCCGAATTTCGGCAGGCGGTCGAGCGGTGACCGCCAAAGGTTTACGGTGTGGCCGATGCGAAATTCAACATGGTAATATCCGGTGCCGTATGCCAACGAGCGGTCGCGCCTCTGAGGAAATCGAATTGTGCCCTTTCTTTGCCCACCCTGACACTGGTTCCGGCATGTGCTTCGGTTCGTGGCGTCGCTTACTTCGCGGCTGGCCCGATTTGCCGAATGTTTGGACATTTTCTCAACAATAAATTCTCGGTCAACAAACCTGAACACATTCCATTCCGAGAAGAGCAGCGAGCTTCTCCAGCTTACCGGAAGCGTGGCCAATGCCAACCGCACAGTGGTGCGCAGGGCCCTGAGCGTTCCACTCCGTGAGAAACTTTCTTACCCCCAGGGAAAATCGGTAACGGCTATTCGTGTTCCCAATTTCAAGGATCGGTCCTGGCACGGACTCTCCCTGCGCACTCAGCAGTTTTAGTTCGCCCTCTGCGGTTTGTACGACCGAAAGCAGGGTCACTGGCCCATGCTTCACCGACATCTCCACTGAAAGTCCTTGACCAACTTTGCCGTGATACACCTGAAGAGGGCGCACTTTTGTCTTCCCCTCCGCGATGGCGATGTGTCCCGGACCGTCGTGCCCCATGAGAACAACGTCATCGTTGTAGTCCACTGCATAGAACTCGCTGAAGGAGCCTCCGGCGCCGAATGAGTCCATGATTTTCATGGCCTGGGCGTTTTTGATTTCATATTCGCCAGCGACTGGAATCCCGCGGCCCGTCAAAAGACTCGTTCCTAGGATGATGGAACTAATCAAATCTTCATTTTCAGCACTACCGGTGCCCTTGTGGTAATACGCGAGTGAGCCCAGCGCGTGGCTTTCCACAAGCCGATCCAGCGCCACTGAAGTTCCGGCAGCTCTCCGGAGCTCCTCTTCAGAACAATCCGGTTGGACATCGAAAATGCTCTTGAACTCTGCGACGCGTCCGCTTACATCTGCCTCGTTAACTTGGTTGCGGAGCGCGGCCAATTCTTCCACTTCGATGACTTCGACGTGACCGCCAAAATAGGCGCTCTGCTGGGTCAGGTCGGAATAGATATCAAGCATCCCCCCGTAATAATGGCCCATAACGCCGAGACGGTTATGCTCCATGACATGAGCGACGCGAGCCGCCTCAATCCATTCGGCGATTTCTGTCCATGCCTCTGCATCATCTTCGAGCATGCCAGTTACCTGGAAAAATGGAATGCGGCAGCGCTGAAGTACGTTTGCGATCTCCGGTACGGGGCAAGCCTGGCAGTGCGCCAGCCATTCTCCTGTCATCTTCGTTCGATCCCCAAGTCGATTGAAATTGAAGTAATCCACGGCGGGCGCCGGCGCGAGGTTCAGAATGACCACAGGCACTTTCGCGCGCCGCACCGCAGGCAATACCGTTGAAGACAAAGCATAAGTGGTGACATGCAGGAAGATGAGATCGACGTCCGCTTTGCGGAACTGGTGACCAGCCGAGAACGACTTTTCGGGAGTATCAATTAGTCCCAATTCGATGACTCGC
Source organism: Candidatus Sulfotelmatobacter sp. (assembly GCA_025928375.1). GTDB lineage: Bacteria > Acidobacteriota > Terriglobia > Terriglobales > Acidobacteriaceae > Sulfotelmatobacter. The sequence goes on along the minus strand of JAICJP010000007.1, from coordinate 19,118 downwards.
GCGCCGAGGTTTTCCAGCTTTCTTGCGATCTGCTCGGTAAAGCCGGTGAGTCGTTCCCTCAATCCCGGGAATTGCGACCAATAGGCGTCAAGACCGATGCCGAACAGCCCAACCTTAAGTTGATCCCCTGTGTTCATGGCTCTCCAGAGTGCAGAACGTCGCAAGGATAGCCTTTGTTCCTTTGGGCCACAAGCAGCATGCGGCAACTGTTGGCGTTTCGAAGCGCGAAATAGACAAGGTAAAGACGGAGCAAATGCCATTGCGTAATAGTATGTTCGCCAAAGGCTACATGCTTCGGGCAGCAGGCCCTGACGCTGCATCAGAGCCGAGGCCAGTGCCATGGCAAACATTTTCCAAGGCGAAATACTTTGACGCTCGCGTTTAAAAATTGACTGATGGCCGGAGCTAATGGCAACATTCCGTGCTTCAAGAACCAAAAAAGCATTCCGGAGATTGGATGGAGACTAGCCTTAAATGAAAATCCCGGCGTTGATGTTATTGCTCTTCAGTACCTTAGCTATCGGCCAAGATCAGCCAACCCGGCTGATCGTACATTGGGACAAGGTGATTGGCACAACCAAAACCACACCAACGCTACAGGTCGTGGTGAATCCTCCGCTTCAGAGGGGGACGCCCGTCCACGATAACGCGTTTCAGGCTCTGCATGAACTCGGGGCTGACTACGTGCGCTACGTACCGTGGCTCCCTTATCCGAAGCTTGGAGTCGCCGAACTGGAGCCGCCAAAGGAGGGAAAGACTTCCTGGGATTTTACACAGATCGACCCCATGACCATCGATTTTCTGGAAGCCACCAAAGGACATTCCACGATTTTAAACTTCAGCACTATCCCGCAATGGATGTACAAGACAGATAAACCAGTCGCCTATCCGGCAGATCCCACGCAAGTCAGTTGGGATTATGAACAGGGGGCTGAACTCCGCGACCCGACTATGAAGGAAGTAGCCGAGTACTACGCCAGGCTGCTCTCCTGGTACACCAAAGGAGGCTTCACGGATGAATTCGGCAAGCGGCACGAGTCGGGGTACCACTATTCGGTCCCTTACTGGGAGGTTCTGAATGAAGTTGATTTTGAGCATCACATCAGCCCGGAAACCTACACCCGCCTCTACGACGAAGTCGTGCTGGCAATGAAGAAAGTGCAACCGGACACCAGGTTTGTGGGATTGGCGTTAGCAATGGAAACGAATCCGAAGTATTTCGAATATTTTCTGGATCACAAAAACCACAAGCCGGGTGTACCTCTCGATTTCATCTCATATCATTTCTACGCAGTTCCCACCCTCGACGAAACACCCGAAGTCGAGCAGTTCACGTATTTCGCTCAGGCTGAAGGATTTCTGAAGACTGTTCGTTATATAGAGGCGATCCGAAAGCGTCTATCGCCAGAAACGAAAACTACGGTTGACGAACTAGGGGTAATCTCAGCCGACGACCAAGCACAAGGAGAACCGGGGCATGTCTCAAAGCCCATTCCGGAGTCCTATTGGAACCTGGCTGGAGCGATGTACGCCTATCTTTTCGGTCAATTGACGGAACTTGGGATTGACGTCGCGGGCGAGTCTCAGCTGGTCGGCTTTCCCACCCAATTCCCTAGCGTCTCCATGGTTGATTGGAACAACGGTAAACCCAACGCCCGTTTCTGGGTACTGAAACTCCTTCACGATCATTTTGGGCTGGGTGACAACCAGGTGGAGATCGCCCCCGCAACTGCATCTTCCCCAAACAACGCTTACCTGTACTCACTAGCTTTTGTTGCAAAGAATGGAAAAAGGCGCGTACTCCTGGTAAATAAGCGCGACCGTACCTTCGACGTTTCGGTTGCAGGCTCGGCAGGCGGACAGGTGAACTATGTCGATCAGACCACGGCGTTCAACCCTCCGGCCACGGCGAAGCTGAACACCGATATCGTGAAGTTGGCTGGCTACTCGGTAGCGGTTGTAGCCCTACCGTAAGCACAGCATTACTGCGAAGAGTTCGGATCGACTTCCTGCTTCGTGACCTGATCGGGCGAGAATATCGCCGGCGCTGCGATGTGCTCACTGGAGTTCCCTCGCAGTCGCTGAAATTCGGCATCCGCCTTCTCGGCCTCCGCCGTGTGACCCAGCGCCTTTTCCGCTCTCGCCAGCCGATACCAGGACACAGCGTCGTCATGATTCAAAGCGATGGCTTTCTGAACATGTGGCAGCGCAAGCGCCGGCTGCCTCAGTGACATCAGGACCGATGCCAGACCTAGATGCGCCTCCTCAAAGTCCGGATGAGACTTCAGGGCCAGCTCGAACGCATCTTTGGCTTCGTTGAGTTGGCCTGAGGAACGATACATATCCCCGAGTTCGTACGCCGCATTAGCGTTGCTGGAATCGAGCTCTAGTTCTTTTTCGAACTCTTTCATCGCCTGTTTGCGATCATCTGTAGAGCTATCATCCCGTGAGCGGGCAAGCCACGTTCGACCCAGTCGATAGTGGACGCCCGGCCGGTTAGGGTCGATAGCAATCACTCGCTGATATTGATCGATCGCCTGAACGTTAGATCCCTGGCTTTCATAGGCTTCGCCCGCCGCCTCGTGGCGCCAAACGGAGTTGGGAGCGATCTTGGCCAACTTCTGTACACTCAGGAAAGCAGAATTTCCAAAGATCTTCGCGTTGTGATACAGAACCTCGGGATCGTTGGGATAGAGACGATCCAGATCCAGTGCGATCTCCACTGCCTTGCCGTTCTCGTGTAGCCAGGTGTAGGCCCTCTCCAACTGCAGGCCGCACATCCGCTTGATGGCCGGATCCGGTGAGCGATGGAACCCCTTTTCCAGCCCCGGCAGGGCCTCCTGATATTCACCCAGTTCTGATAGCGACATGGCCAGCAGGGTGTCAAGCTTGGGGAGTGCCGGTTTGACCTTCAGGGCATGTCGCAAGGTCGAAACCGCCTGCTCGAATTTTTTCTCCTGAAAGTAGATGAGCCCCAGGTTGGCATAGATCTCGGGAACGTCGGGCTCGAGACTCCGAAGCTTTTCGAAAGCGCGCTCGGCGTCAGGGTAGCGTGCCTCTGCTAACGCTTTTTGCCCCTCCTGAGAATAGCGCTCAATCTCCGCATCGTTCGAGCTTTGGCAATACCCGGCGCAGGCCCAGAGAGAAATAGCAAATGCCGCACCCTTCAATAGGGACCTTGGGAAGTGAAACATGTCCCGAGTGTACCTCAAGAAAAATCTGCCACGCCCCGAAAGGCGTGGCGGAGTAGTCAGGTAGCGTGACGCCATTTCTCAGAAGGTTAACTTCCCACTAAGTTGAAGGATACGAGACGATGATGACTGGACGATTTGACCGAAGTCGGAAGCACCGACCGTACGGGAGATGGCAGCATTGCCGCCCGACCCTGCGAGGACCAAGCCGCCCACGTCACCAGCGTATTGGTGATGGTTGAAGGTGTTGAACGTGTCCACGTGTAAGGCGACTTTGACCCGTTCACTGATCGCGAACGCCTTTCCCAGACCCATATCCCAGTTGTTGATACCGGGCTGGCGCAGAATGTTTCGCCCGGTAGTCCCGAACACACCGAGAGGCGGCTGCGTAAAGCAGGCCGGGTTCAGACGCTGGAACGGACCAGACAGGCTGGCGTGGATGCCGCAGCCGGAAACGCGGTCCGCACGCTGCGGAACAGCTTGGAGAACTCCGCCGATGTCGTTGGCGTAGACACTATAGGGGAATCCGGTCTGGAACGTAGTGATGCCGGTGAGTTCCCAACCGCCGACTAGCAGGTTGGCTGCCCGCCCGACTCCTCCCAGCACCTTCTTTCCCCGACCGATTGGCAATTGATACACGTAGCTGGCCACGAATCGATGATCGACGTTGAAGTCCGAAGGTCCGTAGTCCAGTTCGGGATGATGATTGTCCATCGTGCCTTGGAAGCCTTCACCCGTGGCCCCGACTCCGGCCGCCGCCGACTTGTCATCCATGCTCTTCGCCCAGGTGAAGATTCCGGTTACGGCCAAGTCGCCGGCGCGATGCTCAAGCTTCACGTTCATCGCGTTGTAATGAGAATAGCCGTGCCAGTCGCTGTTGATGTAGAAACTGGTGAAATTCTTATACGGCAACCGACTTGAGTTCGTGCAGGGGGCTACTCCGAGGTTGTCGTACGCGCCTGTCGCGTCCTGGTGCTGACAGAACGCCAGGCTGGATGCAGGAATGGGGAACGGCTGCGCGATGTTGCGACGGTCGAGCAGGTGGACCGCATGGGTTCCGATATAGTTCACTTCTAAGGTCGTGTTCCGGGCAAGTTCGCGCTCGACTGACACATTCCACGACTGGACATAGGGATTGATGGGATTCTCCGACTCGATCACCGCCAGGAACGACAGGGTGGATGCGGGGAAGGGCGCCAAGGTGGAGAAACTCGCGAACTGCTGGTTGCTGAGCTTGAATGGTATGGTCGGATCGGATCCGGGGCTCAAGTTGTTTCGAATACTATACGGATAAATGTCCGCAGAGTCGTCGATTTCACGTCCTTCCGAAGAGTCAAAGAAGATTCCGTAGCCGCCGCGCACCACCGTCTTATTAGTGAGCCGGTAGGCAAAGCCTACTCTCGGAGCGAAGGGTTTCTTCGAGCCCGGATGGGGTACGGAGCCGCAGTACCTCAAGATGGGGCCGCTGGTTGCATCTCCTCCCGGCGCCACACCGTTCCTCGACAGCGCCTTGTCGGCGTAGCACAGCCCGCCATTGGGGTTAGTCACGTCAAGCCAGAAGAAGTGGTTCGATTGCTCATAGGCGGCGGCCCGGTAATCCCACCGCAACCCCAGATTGAGGGTCAACTTCTGCGTCACCTTCCAGTCATCCTGCACATAGGGGGCATAGTAATTAAACACGTGCGTCTGCGGGTTGCCGGCGGTGTTCGTTGGGCTCAGTGGACCAGGGACGAATCCGCCCACCGACGAGTAGTATCCCAGCATCATGTCGGCAATCGCATTACCGGTGCCGCACAGGGGGGCGGCCGTCCCTCCATTGACCGACACCGCCGGGTTAGGACAACTCGACAGACCCGTATTAGGGTTAATCGCACTGTTAGTGAGAATCAAAGACGAACTGAAGTTCCAGTCGCCATAAAAGTCGTCATCCAGGTTACGAATCAACTTCAAACGGCGTATGTCGAAACCCACTCCAATGGTGTGCTTTCCGTGAATCGAAGTGAACGAATCGGCAAACTCCCACGCGGGCTGCTCGGATCCGCTGTACGAATTGACCGAGCCGCCGCCGCTGCCGTACCCCGTCAGTCCAACGTTGGGCCACGTCTGCTGAAGAGGCCCAAACTTCGTGAATACCCCGGTTTCCCCAAGGGCAGCCACTTGGGAGGCAGGGATGGCGACGCCTCCCTGGGGCGCGTTCGCATGCAGGTACCCCATGCGGAACGTATTTACGTTTTTAGGTCCAAGGTTGAGAGTGTAGGATCCGGCATAGTTCTTCTGGTCTTCGAAATACAGTTCAGTGCCGTGGACAAGATCGTTGGAGTTGTACGGCCCGCTGTTCTGATAATGGGCTTTAGTGAAACGGAAAAAGACCGAACCAAACCTGCCGAGGTTCTGATCCACACGATAGGTCTGCTGGTTGGTGGTCAAAGGGAAGCCATAATTCTTGATGTAGTTGACGACTCCCTCAGGCTGATTGGGAACCGTCGGAGTCGCCCAGAATTGGTTGGCAACCGCAACCTGCCCGATCCGGCTGGTAAAGCGGCTTGAAGGAATGACGTTCCCGGGGAATGGCTGTCCGGTAAGCGGGTCAACCGGCATGCAGTTGTAGCCGGCGCCTAGCAGGGCAGTGCAATCGGGAGTGCCGTAGGCGGGCAGAGGACCACCGGGCAAACCAGCGACTCCAGCCGGATAAGTCTCACCCGAGAAATCGCCGGCCAAGGTCGCCGGATTGGGCATCGTGTAGTTCACCCGTGCGCCATTGACGATGCGCCAGCCCTCGTAGTTCGCCAGGAAGAAGGTCTTGTTGCGGCCGTCATACACCTTCGGAATGTAGACCGGTCCGTTCACCACGAATCCGAACTGGTTCTGGCGTAACTCCGGGTTCTTCGTTGGGATTCCCGACTTGAAATCGGTATATGTGGGGAATGGTGACGCGTCGAACGTGTCATTGCGATTGAACTCGAATACTGACCCGTGGATTTGGTTAGTGCCGCTCTTGCTCACGATGTTGATCTGGCTCGCACTGTATCCGTATTCGGCCGAATATGTGCCGCTCTCCACCTTGAATTCCTGGATCGCATCCTGAGACAGAATCACGGCCGGAGTAATCAGCGCCGTATCGGTGTTGATCAATCCATCTAACGTGTAGTTGTTGCCTTCAGGCCGACCGCCGTTGATACTCACGGCATTCCCTTCGCCCTGACGCATGGTACCCTGCTCGCCACCCACCGTTACCGCACCGGCGCCGATCAGCAGCAATTGCATGAAGTTGCGCCCATTCAACGGAAGAGCCTCTACTTGCTCCTGACTCACCAGTTGGGAAAGCGCGGAGCTGTCGGTGTCCAGAGCCACACTCTGCCCTTGCACCTCCACAGTTTCAGTCGTCGCACCGGGCTTCAAAACGACATCGGCACGAGCCTCCTGACCCACCACTAATCCGATTTTGTCTACGACTGACTTCAGAAAACCTTGCGACTGTACCGTGACCCGGTAGGTTCCCGGCGTGAGATAGGGGACAGTAAAGTCACCGGAAGAACTTGTTTCGGTGTGTTTTGTGACGTTGGTGTTGACATTAGTAACGTCGACAGACGCCTTGGTCACGACCGCTCCGGAATTATCGGTGACGGTTCCCAGGATCGTTCCGGACGCTCCGCCTTGGCCATACACGAGGCCCGCGGTCGAAATCAGCAGGAAGCTGAGCAAGAGAATGCGTGTCGTCGCGGACATAGGTTTTCTCCTGGCGACGCTGCTGTGTCATGGAGTTCGGACGGCACTCTTAATACGACGCTGAATTCTGCCCTGCCCCAGACGGCTGTCGCCGCTTACTGGGGGCGGATACTCCCACTGCTCCGCGGGCATCGTCAACCTGCAACCGAGAAACAGTCTGCATTTCGCAATGAAGAACTCGCATTCGCGCGGGAAGGAGTTCAACCAAATCGTTATCCGTCAGGCGATTGGTGGTTCACTGTGGGTCTTACCGAGGGGTCTAAGCCTGTAGCGATTTACTGCATTTTGTTCTGCAATGCAGAAAAGATCGAGCTTTTAGGATTGTTAGGAGGCGCAGCCTTTTGAAGCGCAAGGTCGCCGCTGCATCAAGGTGCGAATAAGAAGTGGTTGGCAGGCGGTTGCGATTGGTGGATAAGCCTTCAGTGAGCGGAAAATCCACGAAGAGAGGCGTCAAATGGCTCCGCCCGCACCAACTTTGTCAGCGCATCGTTGGGATAGTAATGATCCACCGTTCCTGGGGTGATGAGCTTGTGTTCGACAAATACTGCGGGAGGAACGGGACGTTGATTGAGGATGTCCAGACTCACCCGGATAAGGTCGTCCCCATAACGTTCAGGAAAATACGCCACGGATCCAACAAACCGAGTCCTTGGTTGACGAAGCTCAGCCCGTCCTTCCGGCGAAGCATTCTGCCCAATGACGGCGCAATTTTCTGCCCTGCCGGCTTCCTGAAAAGCACGCAATGCACCTAGAGCGCTGGGATCGTTAATCGCTCCGACCAGAACCCGCCTTGCATTGGAAGACCGCAGATGCCTCCGAACCGTCTCGAAGCTGGGACCGAGTCCTCCATCGCCCTCCAGGTAAGTAACGCGGCAATTCGCCGCCGATGGCAGGATCATGTTGATGCCTACCAGCAAACCAGACAAACGCATCCGTGGAAGATTACCTGCCCGTTTCAATTCAAGAAGCAGAATCTCATCTGTCTCGGAGTGCCAGTGTTCCTTGACCCAGCGGCCCAAATAACGTCCGCCGATCAAACCCGCCTCATAGTTGTTAGCCCCATAGTAGGTGGCTCCGGGATGAGGAATATCGATGGCGATCATGGGAATGCCGGCCTCGCGGTATTTGGCCGCAACGATAGGCGCCACTTCCTCATCCGTCTGGAATTCGATCGCAAGATCTACCTTTTCGCGCACGAGCTGGTCTGCATTTCGCTGCGCGATCTTGGCGCTGTACCGGTTGTCCATGCAGATCAACTCGATGCCTTCAGATGCAGCGGCCCGCTGCAGACCTTCCGATACCTCACGCGAGAATTGGTAGTCCGTACCCTGGGCGGCGTATCCGAGTCGATATAGTCTCTGCTTCCATGGGTGCACGCGCGATTGATACAAGTTCTTTCCAACCTTATCGACCATTCCGCATTTTTCGAGCGTGTAGAGAAGCCGAAAAACCATGGTCTTCGGCAGACCACAGCGCGCAGCGATCTCTTTCAGCGGCAGGGCTTCGCCCGGAGAACGAAATGCGCCTAGCAGTTGAGAAGAGTGAACGATCGATTTCACGAGGTATCGATCTCGACTCTGAGTGGGGGGCATGGTTGGACATAATGATCTATTTTTTGCGTTTTGCAAAGCGAAATTAACGCTGGTCCGTTTGTGGCTTAAGGTATCAAAGCTCAATCTTAGAAATGTTTCCGAAAAACCGCTCCGGGCAAAAATTGCCGGTGAACGACATTTTCTGCGGTCGGGAAAGCTCTCGTTTCTCATCAAGGAAAAGCATCTATCAGATATTGGCCAAGAAATTATGGGCCTGACACACTTATTTTTGTTCAGCCGTGGGCCCGAACTGGCTGTTCTACAAAGCGAAACCATGCGGGGCGCCTGGAGTCGTCGGCTATGCAAAACTAGCGTGCTGGTCGGAGAACATGTCTTGCATTGTGATCCGTTTGGGACTGCAAGAAGGGCCAATGTGAGTTTCGCAATACAAAACGCATGAAGCACCCGAACAAATCCGTGACCTTCGCTGACTCAGCGCTGTAATCTCCAACCGCAAGAGAGGGTCGTATGCATTCATCCATAATGGAGAAGGTTTTTGCCGCATTGGAGACATTCCGCATTGAGCTTCCATCGTGGGGCTTTGCGAATACAGGCACTCGTTTTGGAAAATTCATTCAAGCGGCGGCGGCAACCACTACGGAGGAGAAGTTCAGTGACGCAGGTCAGGTACATCTGCTCACCGGTGTGTGCCCGACTATCGCACTGCATGTCTTGTGGGACTGTCCGGGCGGCGCACAGAGCACCGAAGAGATCAAGCGGTTCGCCAGCCGCTATGGCGTCGCCCCCGGTTCCATAAATCCCAACCTGTTTCAAGATCAGGAATACAAGTACGGATCCTTCGCAAATCCCGAGGAATCGATTCGCGAACGCGCTTTGCGGCATACCAAAGACAGCATCGAGATTGCGCGGCGCCTGAAGAGCAGGGACATCTCCTTTTGGTTTGCCGATGGATCGAATTATCCGGGAACGGCGAACATCCGGCAACGGAAGCATTGGTTCGTGGAAGCGTTAAGAGAAGCGCATGGGGAGCTGTTCCCGGATCAGAGAATGCTCGTCGAATACAAACCTTTTGAGCCTGCTTTTTATCACACAGATATTGCCGATTGGGGAATGGCGCTGCTGCTTTCCCGCGCGGCCGGACCGAAAGCCAAAGTTCTCGTTGATACCGGACACCATTATGGGGCTCAGAATATTGAACAGATCGTAGCGTGGCTGCTGTCGGAAGAGATGCTTGGGGGCTTTCATTTCAACGATCGCCGCTACGCCGACGACGACCTCACGATGGGATCCATCGATCCCTATCAGGTGTTCCGCATCTTCCACGAGATTCGCTTCTTTGAATGGGAGACGGGAAGGCGGGCTGACATCGCCTACATGGTCGATCAGAGTCACAATTTGAAGGGCAAAATCGAAGCCATGATCCAGACTGTCACGATGGCCCAGCAACTATTTGCAAAAGCAGCGCTGGTGGATTACGAGCGGCTTGCAGCGGCGCAGAAAAAATGCGATCTCGTGGAAGCGGAATCGCGGCTTCAGGACGCGTTCGCGGCAGATGTCCGCCCGGTAATCCAGGAATGGCGGGATTCCAAAGGATTACCGAAGGATCCGATGGTGGCGTTTCGCCAGAGCGGATATCTGGAGCGCATCACCAAGGCGCGGGCAGCGAAGAACGCACATAATGTTTCTTCCTATGCCTAATTTGTCAAAAACATATTTGGCTTTCGACCTCGGCGCCGAAAGTGGGCGCGCCGTGCTGGGGCATCTGTGTTCGGGAATTCTCTCAATAGAGGAAATACACCGCTTTCCGAACGAAGCGGTCGAATATGGAGGTGCTCTCCATTGGGATGTTGCTCGGCTTTGGCTCGAAATGCGAACGGCTCTATCCAGCGTAGGGCAAAAGCCACTCGCGGGAATGGGCGTGGATTGTTGGGGCGTCGACTACGCTCTGTTGGGAGACCAGGGCGAATTGTTGCAGAATCCATACCACTATCGCGACCGGCGGACGCAAGGGGCGATGGAAGAAGTCTTCCGTAAGGTTCCGAAGGAGGACATTTATCGAGCCACGGGCATTCAATTCATGCCGATCAATACTCTTTATCAGCTTTTTGCTGCACAGAGAGACACGCCAAACATTATTGCGGCGGCCAAGCAACTGGTAACAATTCCGGACCTCTTCAATTTTTGGCTGACTGGAAATGCGGTCTGCGAGTTCACGAATGCAACCACAACCCAATTCGTGGATCCAGTGCGCCGTACTTGGGCAACGAGTTTGATGGAAAAGTTGGGTCTGCGATCAGATCTGCCCGCCCCGATTGCCGAGGCTGGGAGCACGCTCGGAACTTTGCTACCCGGGATCGCGTCAAATTCATCTTTGACCGGAACTCCCGTGATCGCCCCTGCGTGCCACGACACGGGTTCGGCAGTCGCTGCGATTACCGCTCGCGGTGACACTGCATTCCTGAGTTCCGGAACCTGGTCACTGATCGGGACGGAACTCGACGCCCCGATTCTCTCGTCACAAGCGCTCAAGGCGAACTTCACTAATGAAGGTGGTGTGTACGGTACGACTCGGCTGCTCAAGAACGTGATGGGATTATGGATGCTCCAGGGGTGCCGAAACTGCTGGAGCTCGCGAGGCCAGACCGCTGATTACAGTGAACTGATCGACCTATCGCGACGAGAGACGGCTTTTGCACACCTTGTCGATCCGGATGACGAATCCTTTCTTCGCCCAACAGATATGCTGGGCGCTATCGATGACTTCTGCAAAAAAACACATCAATCTGCACCCGCAACGCAGGGCGCGTATGTGAGATGTGTCCTTGAGAGCCTCGCATTGAAATACCGATTGGTTTTGCGGAATTTGGAGCAACTAAGCGGCCAGCGATTCGAGCAAATCAGAGTGATCGGTGGAGGCTCCAAAAACAAGCTCCTCAATCAATTCACGGCGGATGCCACCGGCAGAAGAGTTCTGGCTGGCCCAGCCGAGGCCACGGCTCTGGGGAATATCGCTGTTCAACTCCTGGCCACGGGTCAGGCATCGTGCCTGCGAGAAGTCCGCGCGATTGTCGATCGTTCGTTTGCGACGGAGGTCTTTGAGCCGGTCGAAACTGACAAATGGGACCGTCATTTGGAACGCTTCGAGCAGTATTGCGAGATGGTTTATGCCTGAAATTAAACAAACCATCTACTTGAAGGACCTCTGGAATGAAGATCACGCCCGTGCTCTGGGGGACAATCATTTGGCGCTTCTGCGCTATCGCTCAAACTTGCTCGGAGCGGACCTCCGAATCACCAACTTCGGCGGGGGCAACACGAGTTCGAAAATCGAGCTGCCGGATCCATTCACTGGCCGACTGGCCCGAGTCCTTGTAGTGAAAGGAAGCGGTGGCGACATCGGCTCGATTACGGAATCGGGGTTCGCATTGGTTCATCTCGATCGTCTCGAACAGTTGAAGCAACTCTATCGGGGCGAGAGGTACGAAGACGAGATGGTCCGCTACTATCCGCTCTCTGCCTTTGGAGAGAACCGTGTAGCCGCTTCCATCGACACTCCCCTGCATGCATTTCTGCCCTTTCCGCACGTCGACCATCTCCACCCCGACTGGGCGATTGCGCTAGCCGCCAGCGCCAACGGTAAACGCAAGTTGGAACAGTTCAACAAGGAATTCGATCGCAAGATCGTCTGGGTACCATGGCAGCGCCCCGGATTCGAACTGGCGTTGCTGATCGAACAAGCCGTGAAGGAAAATCCCGGTGTTGAGGGACTGGTCCTGGGAGGTCACGGTCTCTTCACTTGGGGCATGACACAGCGCGAATGCTACCTCAACAGCATTCACACGATTGACCAGATGGGCGAGTTCATCCAGCGCCATCAAGAGAAAAAAGGTGCCCTGTTTGGAGGGGTCGAACACTCGCCGCTTCTGGACCGCAAAAGCATCGCGATTGACATTCTTCCTGCTCTGCGCGGGATAGTATCTTCGAACCGCAGAGTCTTGGCTCATTTCACCGATAACGAGGACGCGCTGACCTTCGCCGGATCCAGGTGGGCGAAGGAACTGAGCGCACTGGGCACTAGTTGCCCCGACCATTTCCTGCGCACACGGGTTTGCCCGTGGTTTCTCCGTTGGGATCCGCAAAAGGAAGATGTTCAGGCTCTCAAGGACCGCATTCGGAGCGACGCCGCTGGTTATCGAGCAGCTTACAAAAAGTACTACGAGGAATGGGCCACTCACGATTCGCCCAAACTTCGCGATTCTAATCCCTCCGTGGTTGTTATTCCCGGCTTAGGTCTCTTCGGGTTCGGCAAGAACAAGAAGGAAGCCCGGATCACGACCGAATTCTTCATCAACGCGATCCACGTCATGGCGGGAGCCAATGCTCTGGAGGACGGCAAGGTATCGCACCCCCTTCCGCAGGCTCGAACTCCGGAGCAATCTCAGCAATTCGCTGAGTTCCACAACTACGTTGCGCTTCCCCGCTCGGAGGCGTTCCGGATCGAGTACTGGGCACTCGAAGAGGCCAAACTTCAGCGGATGCCTGCGGAAGCAGAATTCAGCCGCAAGATCGCGATGGTCGTTGGCGGAGCGAGTGGCATAGGACGCGAAGTTGCATTGCTGTTGGCGGCCAAGGGGGCACACGTCGTTGTTGCCGACTTCGACGAGCAAGGAGCCGCCAAAGTAGCTGAGCAAGCGGGGGCGATTTCTTCGCCGGAATTCGTCGCTGCCACAGCGATTGATCTCGGGTCGTCCAATTCTCCGGCAGAAGCTGCTCGGTTCACGATTTCGAAGTTCGGCGGAATTGACATCGTGGTCAACACCGCGGCCATTTATCCCGTCGCTGGTTCGGATGGCGAACTGTCAGACGCACAGTGGGCGAACACCTTTCAGGTGAATGTAACCGGCAACTACCTGCTCGCCCGTGCCACTCAGTGGGTGATCAACGATCAAAACCTGCCAGTAACGATGGTGTTGACGAGCTCCGCCAATGCGGTCGTCCCCAAGAGAGGCAGCGAAGCCTACGACACGAGCAAGACTGCGTTGAACCACCTCATTCGCGAGCTGGCGATTAAGCTCAGTCCACAGGTTCGCGTCAATGGAATCGCTCCCGCTACCGTGGTCGCAGGTTCAACCATGTTTCCTCGCGATCGCGTGATGCAGTCGCTGCAAAAGTACAGAATCGAATTCTCAGAGAACGAAACAACGGAGGAACTTCGGGGCAAGCTGGCCGATTTTTATGCGCAGCGAACGCTGACCAAGCGCCCCATCCTGCCGCAAGATTGTGCGAATGCCATCCTCTGGCTGGCTGGCGAGCAGAGCGGCAAAACCACCGGCCACATTATTCCCGTCGACGGTGGTTTGTCTGAGGCTTACTTACGTTAGAGGAGCGGAAATGCAACGCATCTGTTTTGTGCTGCAGGTCAAGCAAGATCGGCTTCAAGAATACAAAGAACGGCATCGGCACGTCTGGCCTGAGATGCAGGCGGCTTTGCGTGAAACCGGTTGGTGCAATTATTCCTTATTTTTGCGTGAGGATGGTCTTCTCGTCGGATATCTGGAGACTGAAAATTTCGAGCAGGCGCGAGCAGGCATGGCGCAAAAGCAAGTAAATGAACGCTGGCAACGCGAGATGGGCGGCTTCTTCGTTCAACCCGATGGCGCGCCGCCGGACCGGGCCATGCGTCCGTTGGAAGAAGTGTTCCACCTGTAGGTCGCTATCGAGGACTGAATGAATCCTAATCCGGCATTGGGGGTGTTGTTTCACTGGCTGGGCGGTCTCGCCTCCGGCAGCTTCTACGTCCCTTATAAAGGAGTGAAGCACTGGGCTTGGGAAACTTACTGGCTTGCCGGAGGATTCTTCAGTTGGATCATCGCTCCGTGGATCTTGGCCTCCCTACTTACAAAAGACTTGTTTGCCGTGCTCGGGCAAGCTCCCGCGGCTGCTCTGTTCTGGGCATTTTTCTTCGGGCTGTTGTGGGGAGTGGGAGGACTCACCTTCGGCCTAACCATGCGTTACCTGGGCTTGTCGCTTGGAATGGCCGTGGTGCTTGGCCTGTGCGCTGCGTTCGGCACCCTGATGCCACCAATTTTTCGCGGTCAGTTCATGACCCAGGTCGTGGGGACAACGTCAGGTCGTGTGATCCTGTTCGGAATTTTCGTTTGCCTCGCTGGCATTACCGCGGCAGGTCTGGCGGGAATTTCCAAAGAACGCGTCATGTCCCCCGAGCAGCAGAAAGCTGCCATTGAAGAATTTGATCTGCGAAAAGGAGTCGGCGTCGCCGTGCTCTCCGGAGTCATGAGCGCCTGCTTCGCCTATGGACTCGCGGCAGGTGATCCGATCAAGGCCTTAACCATTCGACACGGCACGCCTAAGCTGTGGCAAGGACTCCCCGTGTTGACGGTTGTATTGATCGGCGGGTTTCTTACGAACTTCATCTGGTGTTTGATTCTATTGAAGCGCAACAAGAGCGGATATCAATTCTTCAACTCGGAGATTCGGAGGGATGGACTTACGGACGAGCCAATCATCGAAACTGCTCTGGACGCTCCGAGCCGAGAAGTCGTACAGCACAGCGGATCATCGGCGCGTAGTTCCGCGCAAGCTGCCTTAATGGTCCAACCAGAGGCGGCACAGTCCGTACTGCGCGCGCCCATGCTGCGGAACTATCTTCTCTGCGCTTTGGCCGGCACGACCTGGTACTTCCAATTTTTCTTCTACACCATGGGAGAGAGCCAGATGGGCCGCTATGGCTTTTCCAGTTGGACACTGCATATGGCGAGCATCATCATTTTCAGCAGCCTTTGGGGAATCGGGTTCAAGGAGTGGAAGGGTGCGGGTGTGCGCGCTGCTTCCCTGCTGACACTGGCATTGCTTCTTCTCGTCGCATCGACAGTGATCGTCGGCTACGGCAACTATCTGGGATTGGCAAATACTTCGCATTAGTATTGGCGATTTTTGGAGACACACTACCTATGACACGAGCATGGACACGAACTTTTGCGGCCGTTCTCAGCCTTCTTTGTCTTGCCGGAGCAGGTTTTGCCCAAAAAACGGCTCACCCACTGAAGAAAGGCTTCGACAATCCCCCCAGTTCCGCGCGACCGCGGGTTTGGTGGCACTGGATGAACGGTAACATCACGCAGGAGGGCATCAAACTCGATCTCGAGTGGATGCACCGCGTTGGAATTGCCGGATATCAGAACTTCGATGCCGCACTACAGACGCCGCAAGTGGTCGACAAGCGGCTCGCGTACATGACTCCCGAATGGAAAGAGGCATTTAAGTACGCTACCCATCTTGGCGACGAGTTAGGAATGGAGATAGCGATCGCCGGCTCTCCCGGCTGGAGCGAAACGGGCGGACCATGGGTACCACCTTCTCAAGGCATGAAGAAATATGTGTGGAGCGAAACCTTGATAGAAGGTGGAAAGCCCTTTACGGGCAGTCTAGCTCATCCACCCGCTACAACTGGCGCGTTTCAGAACATTGGCATCCGCGAGGAATTCGGGGCGCCTGCGGCCCACCCGCCCGAGTTTTATGCGGATGCCGCGGTCGTAGCATTCCGGCTCGCAGGCGGCGAGTCGGAGCAAGATGCAGCGCAGCCAAAGATCACGTCGAGCGGCCAGGGACTCGATGCAACGATGTTGACCGATGGCGACCTCGAGAAGACCACCAACGTTCCGATTCCAGAGCTCGGTTCGCAATCGTGGATCCAGTTCGAATATCCTTCCCCGCACACCATTCGGTCCACGACGTACGTGACCAAGGACCCGGGCTTCATTCAGGAACTGATCACCGGAATTGCCGCCCCCGACAAGACGCTGGAGGCGAGTGATGACGGGCAGAATTTCCGCAAAATCGTCAGCTTGAGCGGGGGGCGGGCGCCTGCACACACCGTCTCGTTTGCGCCGGTTACTGCGAAATTCTTCCGCGTGAATTTTAAACGGATGCCGCCGCCTCCGATTCCACCTTGGGCTGAGGGGATCGATCCCGCGTCGTTCGGGATCAGCGCGCCACCCCGGCCGACTGCGTACGAGGTGGCCGAACTGGTGCTTCACACTGATGCGCGGGTAAACCGGTTCCAGGAAAAAGCCGCGTTTGTACCTGAGCCCGATCTTTATCAGTACGCGACTCCACAGGTCGATCCTCAAAGCACCATCAAAAAATCTGAGGTCGTCGACCTGACTTCAAAGATGCGGCCCGATGGCACTCTGGATTGGACCGCCCCAGAAGGTAAGTGGATGGTTCTGCGAATTGGTTATTCCTTGCTGGGAATTACCAATCACCCGGCCACACCGGAGGCAACTGGATTAGAAGTCGACAAGCTCGATCGCCGTTTCGTGAAGGATTATTTCGAGAAATACCTCGACAGCTACAAGGAAACGGTCGGCGCAGAGGAAATGGGCAAGAGAGGAATCCAGTATGTCATTAACGATAGCTGGGAAGCTGGATCGCAGAACTGGACCGATAAGATGCTGGGGCAGTTCCGCAGACTCCGCGGCTATGATCCAACACCGTGGCTGCCGGTGCTCACGGGTCGAATCGTAGAGAGCGCGGAAGACAGCGATCGGTTCCTGTGGGATTTCCGGAAGACTATCGCAGATCTGATTGCCAACGAGCACTATCAGCAGTTGGAAGAAACGCTTCACGAGCGCGGGATGAAGCACTACGGAGAGTCCCATGAAGATGGACGAGCTTTCGTCGCCGACGGCATGGAAGTGAAAAAGATGAACGAAGTGCCCATGAGCGCTATGTGGACGCAGCGACCCGGGGTCAACGAGCCGCAGTTTGGCTACAACGCGGACGATCGTGAATCGGCATCGGTCGCCCACATTTATGGACAAAACATTGCTGCAGCGGAGTCACTGACCGCCGCCGCTGCGCCTTGGGCCTGGTCTCCTGCGACTCTTAAACCCACTGCCGACCAGGAATTGCTGAACGGAATCAATCGGTTTGTGATTCACGAATCGGCGCATCAACCTCTGGTTGGAAAGGCTCCGGGGCTCACACTTGGTCCTTTCGGACAGTGGTTCAACCGCAACGAAACATGGGCGGAGCAGGCCGGCAGCTGGATCGACTACTTGGCTCGTTCCAGCTACATGCTGCAGCAGGGCCGGTTTGCCGCCGATTTGCTGTATTTCTACGGCGAAGACTCCAATCTGACTGCCATTTTCCAACATAAAGCCCCGGATGTCCCGGCAGGCTACGGATTCGACTACATTAACGCAGACGCTTTGATTCACGAACTTAGCGTCTCCAACGGCGAGATCGTCACGAAGAGCGGCATGCAGTATAAGCTCCTCGCACTCGACCCCTACAGCCGCCATATGTCACTTCCCGTGCTGAGAGCCATCCATTCCCTGGTGCAGAATGGCGCAGTGGTCGCAGGTCCGAAGCCCAACGACGATGCCAGTCTGGCCGACGACACAGCTGAATTCGAGAAGCTTTCCTCGGAGTTGTTCGGCGATGGTAGCGGCGTCCACAAAGTCGGAAAGGGTACTGTGTACGCGGGCCAGAATCTGGAGCAGGTTTTCAGTTCTCTTAACGTCAAGCCAGACTTCGACTATTCCAAAGCGGGTACGGATTCCGTCGTGGAATTTGTTCATCGCAAATTGACCGACGGAGATCTTTATTTCGTGGACAGCCGCAGC
The DNA here is from genome assembly GCA_025928375.1 of Candidatus Sulfotelmatobacter sp. Classification (GTDB taxonomy): domain Bacteria; phylum Acidobacteriota; class Terriglobia; order Terriglobales; family Acidobacteriaceae; genus Sulfotelmatobacter. Next base: position 998 of record JAICJP010000007.1, on the reverse strand, counting down.
GATCACGATCAGGCAATTGATGCCACCTTCCGCGTTTCTGGCAAGCAGCCAGAATTATGGCGCGCCGAGACCGGCATGGCAGAAAACGTCTCCTACAAGATTGCTGACGGACGCACGACGGTTCCGCTTCACCTGGAGGCTTGGGGCACAGTCTTTGTCGTCTTCCGCAAAGCAACATCGCAGGATTCGCACACGCTTCCACATACCGCCCAAACAACCCTGACAACCATCAATGGTCCTTGGAAAGTTTCGTTTCAAGCCGGGCGCGGTGCCCCCAGTTCCATCACAATGGACCAGCTTTCGGACTGGAGCTTAAACACCGATCCGGAGGTAAAGTATTTCTCCGGTATCGGCACATACACGAAGACAGTGCAAGCTTCGCCTGACTGGTTCAAGAAAGGGGTCCGACTATGGATTGATTTGGGGGAGGTAAAGAACCTAGCGGTAGTCAGCGTCAACGGAAAGAGAGTGGGTGAGCCTTGGCACTCGCCCTTTCGAGTTGAGGTGAGCACGGCGTTAAAGCCAGGCGAAAACGAAGTCACGATTCAAGTGGTGAACGCGTGGGTGAACCGCCTCATTGGCGACGAGCAGCCTGGGGCCACGAAACTCACGTTTGCCGACGTGAAACCTTACAAGGCGAACTCGCCATTGCTGCCCTCGGGTCTCCTCGGCCCAGTCACAGTAATTCGCGAGGATAGCCACTAGTCAGATCGTTCGCTGTGGGCGCCAGCATTCGAGCTCCTTAGACTCGCGGCACGAATCGAAGGTACTAGGAGACGGAAGGGAGTGGATCAAAGCTCAATAATGTGCGGTTCCGATGTTGGCAACCGCATCGCGAAGTAGCGACTTTGTGTTGCTTATGACATTTGACGTGAGAGCTTGGAATGAAACCATCGGCGCCACGATTTCCGATGGAAAGGCGTATCTAGATGTTTGGCCGGAATGGAAACAAAACATAAGCATCCACTCTCGCCTTGGCTAATGCTATGAAAACCCGC
>JAICJP010000094.1 GCA_025928375.1 Candidatus Sulfotelmatobacter sp. | reverse complement strand
TAGGGCAGCGAAATGCTTCCTCCCAGGAAAAGCCGGTGGCGCGTATCGAACGATGCCCGTCCGTAGTCCTGGCTCAAGTTGTATGAATTGGAAGCGAAGTTCGAGACCCCCGACGCGTTGCTGTTTGCATAGTTCAAGGTGTAGTAGCCGAAGAGTTGCAGTTTTGAGCCGACGCGAACGTTGCTATTGAGGATCAGTTGTTGCTGCCGGAAAACCGATTCGGAAACGAACTCGTAAACATTCCCTTGACTGGGGTCGGGCCGGACGTTGCTGCCCGGCAATGGAGCATTCGCGTTGATTGTGCCCAGCTGATCGAAACCGCGCGAGTTCAAATAAGTGACCGAGAGAGTTGCTGACTTGGTCACCTGGCGCTCCACACTAATCGCCGACTGCAGAGTGTAGGGCGCGTGCAGGCGGGGGCTCACTGCATAGAGGGTCGGAGTCGCGGTGCTCGCGGCAGAGAGGTCGCAGTTGGCGGCCACGGGAAAACACGTGGGATTCACCAGAACGTACTGCTTTTGCACGACCCCATTGACCCGCTCGGCTTGCAGGATCTGCTCCGATTGGAAGCGATCATAAAAAATTCCAAACCCTCCGCGAACGATAGCCTTCGGTTGGCCGTTCCGGCCACCCACTCCCCAGGCAAATCCCAGGCGGGGCGCCCAATCGCCGCGATCATGGATGTAGCCTTGCGTCTCGAAGCGCAGGCCTAAACTCAGGGTGATGTTTGGCCGAGCGCGCCAATCGTCTTGCATATAGAGTCCCGCGTCGTAGGTCGAGAGGCTCTTGTTCGGAAGTCCGGTCGTAATGGACAGCTGCGTCGCGTAGGGAACGCCTCCACTCTGCAACTGCTGCTGTGCGTATTGATAGGAGACCGGGCATGGGGTGCTGGCGGGCAATTGGTTGGGATCTCCCGGAGTGTGGCAGTTCAAGTCCGTGAGTCCATTCAAAGAGGAAAAGATGAAAGTGCCGTTGAAACTCGAGGTGGAGTAACTATCCAGACTGAGTGCGCGCACCCTTCCGCCAAATTTCAGGGTGTGGTTCTGATGAATCATCGAAGTGTAGTTCTGAAACTCGTAATGGTTCTCGTGACCGATGATCGTGCCCTGGTTGTTTCCTCCGCCACCAAATGCACCACGAACGTTAATCGTGGGATCGGTGCTGATTGCATTTTGACTGTCGTTCTCGCGCAAATACTGAAAGCGGGTTTCGTTGACGATGCTTGCGCCAATCACCTGGGTATCGCCAATCTGAAACGTGTGTTCAGCAGAAACATCGTTGTATCCCTGGGACGGCAGATTGAACTGTCCGACGCCATCATTATTCTGCGAGTCGCGAAAATATTGATAGCGCGCGGTCAGAGTGTTGTTCTTGTTGACCGCGTAGTCGAGTCGAGGGCTTAGGTTCGTGCGGTGCCGTGGATTCGGAATCGCCTCCTGCAGGTTGAAGGGATTCAGATTCTGATCCAGGATCAGCGCATTCACCGCGGTCACATCATTGATGTTTCGCCGCTGCCCATTAAAAAAGAAGGATGCCGATTTCCCTAAGGGACCGCCAATACTCCCATCGTAGATGGTGGTGTAATAGCCGGGTTCTGAGCCGGCGAAGGGGTTATGCGAGTTGAAGACGGAATCATTGCCCATGACGAAGCCTTGCCCGTGAAACTTGTCGGTGCCGGGCTTGGTGAAGACTTCAATGCGGCCGTATCCTAGTTTGTCGTACTCGGAAGAGAAGGGATTCTGATTGATCCTGATTTCGCGAATGGAAGCTTTTGGAGGCAGCTGGCCAGCGGTGAATCCGTCGATGTACATCTGGCCGCCGCTGGGGCCAGCCGATGGCCCCGCCAGCGCCTCCAGATCGGACTGCAACTCATCCGGATCATCGGGTAGGGCCTCGAGTTCTTTTCCAGAAATTACGATGGCGCCGGCGTTGCTGTTGGGATTGACGTCGATAGTCGGCGCAGTGTCTGAAACTTGTACGTGCTGGGTCTCGACCTCAATGTCCATGGTCACGTTGAGCCGGAGCGGCTGATCGGCAACGACCATATTGTCGTTCTCGTACAAGGTAAAGCCGCTTGCGGCGACGGTCAGGACGTATTTGCCAGCCGGCAGGCTCTTGAACTCGTAATTCCCCTGGCCGTCGCTCTTGACGGCGATCGGAGACCCCGTCGCGGGAGTCAGGATGACGGTTGCACCGGGGATGGCAGCTCCCGAGGGATCAGCGACCTGCCCGCGCAATGCCCCGGTCGTGTTCTGAGCAACGCCACTGGCAGCCAAGAAACAACCAAGAAGAAATATGAATATGATGTACCGATACTGCTCCAGCTTCATGTTGATGTTCCATTCCGTAGCAATAAATAATCAAAATAAATTGAGACTACTGCGCGCCCTCGCCGGCGGGAGCGCCGCTCAGGCTCCACGGTGTCAGCATCATGGCTTGGCTGGGGGCGGCTTCAAGGATCGGTTCCACGCCGCTAAGCATAGTGATGGCCGTCGCGCCACTTCCTGAGCCTTCTGTCGCAACGATCAGCAGCGCGTCACCTTTATGCAGATCCGCCAAGCTTAGTGCGGGCATGCGGCTCAACATCTGTTGAAAGTCTCCGCCACCAGCACGCATTGCTCCGGGCATTGCTCCGGGCACTGCTCCACCATTGCCCGCGGATGCATGCGCCGGGGTTTCCGAGCCCGGCTTCATGGCTGCAGGCGGGCCGGATTCTGCACTGCTATTCCCGGAAGTCCGCCCCGCACCCGCGCCGGGGGTGCCGGGAGGCATGCTTCCTTTCAAGCGCATGGCGATCCGTTGCGCGAATTCGGGTGGGAGTTTGTGCAGTTGCGACTCCGGTGTAACTTTCACCAGGACTGCTTTCTTGGTCAGCAGGTCTTGAACGTTCACCGTCCCTGCGCCGGTATCCACGGAATTCACGGTGCCGGCAACGTTGCGAAAGCTGCCAGTTACGACTTCGTCCGCCGTCAGCTCCGCCGCATCGGGACTGTGCTGGCCACGTGCCCGCAGTTGATCTCCGGGATGAATCTCCGCCAGAGTGCTGGGCTTGGCCTCATCGAACTTAACCGAATCGGCGGCGTAGCGGCGGAAGACTGTCGTGCCGGTAGTACGCACGACAATTTCCTTTTTGCCGCCGAATCCAGTTACCGAGACCGTCACCGTGGCCGTGGCAGGGTCTACTTTGCTTACCAAGCCACCGACTCCGCGCCTCTGCCAATCCTGCTGCTCCCGTACACGACGAGCCTCCAGGTCAGTGCGCGACATGACAATGATCTCAGCCGCCGTCATGGAGTTTGGCTCCCTGGCAGCCTGGCCCCGCACCCGCACACGGTCTCCGACCTGGAGGTCATGCAAGGCCACGGTCGTCGCGTCCTTGAGATCTTTCGCGCCGGGCGCGATGCGCAGAATACGGGCGTCCGGCTGGACGGTAACGGATACGTCCGGGCCAGAATCGGGGGTCAGCGTGAGCGAATTACCCGCAATACTTTTGATGGCACCGATGCGGCGAGCCACCGTTGCGGCGGGGGTCTCCTGCGCTGGCAGCAATGCCCCGGTTGTGACCAGAGCTGTGCCGGCCAACAACAGCGCAGCTGATAAAAAAATGGCAGATCTCTTCATACGCCCACCTCTAATGTACATTGTGAAAACTGATGCAAGTACATGATTTACAAAGTTTTACCGAACGTAAAAGAGGATTACAAAGGAGCAAGACGGGAATTGAATGACAATGGAGAAGTACAGGCTGGGCAGTGCAGTGCAGTGCAGTTCAGTTCACAGAATTCGCTCGTGGGTATACCCCGCGCCGGCTAGAGCGGAGATGAGTTCGGTAATGTGCTGCGGGCCGCGGGTTTCCATAGTGATGTCGATGGCCGTATCGCCCAGGTTCACCCCGTGGTAGGCGCGGTCATAGCTGGTCTCCACGATATTGGCGCGATGGTCTGCCAGGATGCCAGTGAGCCGGTGCAAGGCGCCGGGATAGTCCGGTAGATGAACCCTGAGGCGCACCAGCCTGCCATCTTTGACCAAGCCGCGCTCAATGATGCGGGAAAGCAAGGTTACGTCGATGTTGCCGCCGCAAACCAGCACCGCAACGCGCTTGTTCTGCAATTCGATCTTGCGATTCAATACTGCCGCAATGGCGGCCGCCCCCGCGCCCTCCGCTAAAGTCTTTTCGCGTTCCAGCAGCAAAAGAATGGCATTGGCGATCTCTTCTTCCTCGACAGTGACAATGTCGTCCACATATTTCTGAACCAGCGGCAGGGTGTAATCGCCGGCACGGCGAACGGCAATTCCATCCGCAATCGTTTTGGCCGAGTCGAGCGTGACCGGCTTTCCTGCTGCAATGGCTGCCTTCATGGAAGGAATTCGCGCCGGCTGCACGCCGTAAACCTTTACGGAAGGGCGACTCTCTTTGACCGCGCAGGCGACCCCGCCGATGAGTCCCCCGCCGCCGATGGGCGAGACAATTACTTCGATGTCGGGATGCTGCTGCAGAATTTCCAGACCCAAAGTGCCTTGCCCGGCGATAACGGACTCATCGTCAAAGGCGTGAATCAGGACCAACGAATCCTGTTGCGAGAGCTCCATCGCCTTTCCATAGGCTTCGTCGTAGTTCGCTCCGTGCAGCACGACCTCAGCACCATAGGCGCGGGTGGCAGAAACCTTGGTGAGAGGTGTGGGCAGCGGCATGACGATGCGAGCCCGCACGCCGTGCCGCCCGGCATGGTAAGAAACTCCCTGGGCGTGATTCCCTGCAGAGGCCGCAATCACGCCGCGATCGCGCTCGTCCTGGGACAGGCTCAGGATTCTGTTCAGCGCACCTCGTTCTTTGAAGGCGCCAGTGCGCTGCTGATTGTCCATCTTGAGATAGATGGAGTTTCCCGTAACTGCGGAGAAGGTCTCCGAGCGGGGACAAGGGGACACTCGAATGTCGGCGCGAATCCTGCCGAGCGCAGCTTGTACATCAGAAATTTGAATCATGTCCCGACACGAAACACGTAGCCCCGGAGGCATTCGTCCGGGGTTTAAAGAGTACCGAAAAGCTTCCTAGAATCTCCAGTAGGCGCCTACGGCCACGAAATAATTATGCTGGCGCGACTTGCCCGTTGGGGCTAAAGGAAAATCCGGGTGCCCTGACCAGAAATCGCGAGCTTCGCCACGCAGATAGACTCGGCGCGTCAGCCTTACATCAAGGCCAACGCCAGCTTGCAGAGTGGCACTCGTAGTTGACTTTCCAGGATTCGTACTGCCGAATGCAAGATTGCTGCTCTGGCTGAAATGTCCAAATCCGGCGCCAAGACTTATCCAGGGCGAGATTGCGGTGGTGGGAAACAAATTCACGCGTGCAGCCGGAGTCACAAACAGCTGCTTATAGTTTGACGGCACCACCGGATTAGTGACAGATCCCGCATTCAAGTCCTCATCCGGGTTATACATCAGGAGCACTTCGCCGGAGACTGAGACCAGCGGTGTAACCAGCAAGTGGCGGGAATACTCGACATCGAAGCTCCAGCCCCTGCCGGAATGAATGACGGGGTTGAAAAATGATGCGCCGCTGATGCCCTGATCGCTGATGAAAGCATGCCCAAAAGTACCCCCCAGCTCATTTTTTTCGTCCTGGGCCACGGCCGAGACGGCCAGGATAGTTACGCACGACAACACCGCAAGCAACAGCCGTTTGCCAGACATTTACCCTCCCAGCTGGGCTGGTTTTTTTTGTAGATTGATACGGCGGTACGCATAGCCTAGCATGAACACCCAGGTTTCCAGGCACAAATCCCGGTTGGGTTCTTCCCTGTGCATCGTCATGCCGCGTTCGAACTCCCAATTGCGGAGGTGCTAAAATCAAGAGATTGCATGCCTGTAACGGACCTCACTGCAAGCGCTCCCTCTGGGTTGAAAAACAGAAAATCAGCGGAGGAGACGCGCCCTAAAGACCCTGCTCGCCCGACCAAAGTAGGGTTTGTCAGCCTGGGCTGCCCCAAAAACCTCGTGGACAGCGAAGTCATGATGGGACTGCTGGCGCGAGCCGGAGCGGAACTTACCCGCCGCGCGGAAGATGCAGACGTCATCGTCGTCAATACATGCTCGTTTATCGACAGCGCTCAGCAGGAATCGGTGGACACGATCTTAGAGATGGCTGGGCACAAAGCTGCTGGCAAGGCTAAGAAGTTGGTAGTAGCCGGATGCCTGGTGGAACGGTTTCGCGATCAGATCCGCAAAGATATCCCCGAAGTTGACGAGGTGGTTGGCACAGGGGAACTGGAGAAAATCCTGGCCGCAACTGGAATTGCGCCCACCCCGGCGGCTTCGAATTCGCCCTTCGTAATTCTGGGCACTCGCCCCGAAGCAGACGCCCGCAGCGCTCAAGGCCGATTCTCCCGCGAAGGTTGGGATGGCGCGATCGCCGATCTGCCGAATTACCTTTACGACGAAGACACACCTCGTGTGCTTGCGACTCCGCGCCACATGGCGTACATCAAGATCGCCGAGGGCTGCGATCACCCGTGTACCTTCTGCATCATTCCGCAACTCCGAGGGCAGTTCCGCTCGCGCCGCTTCGAGTCTGTCATTGCCGAAGCCGGACGCCTGGCCGGCTCTGGCGTGCGCGAGATTACTTTGATCGGACAAGACACGACTTGTTACGGCGAGGACTTCAACCTGAAAGATGGTCTTGCCCTGCTGCTGGAGAGACTTGCTGGCATCGAAGATATTCGCTGGGTACGCTTTCTGTACGCCTATCCCAACAAGATCACCAGCAAGCTGCTGGATACGATTGCGTCGCACGAAAAGGTCTGTTCGTATATGGATGTGCCGTTGCAGCACGCCTCGGCGTCCGTGTTGAAGCGGATGAAGCGCGGCGGGGGCGCCGACGTATTTCTGAAATCCATTGAAAAGATGCGGCGTACTATCCCCGATGTCACCCTGCGAACTTCTTTCATCGTCGGCTTTCCGGGCGAAACCGAGAAAGAATTTAACGAGCTGTGTGATTTCGTCCGCGAAGCGCAGTTTGATTGGATGGGGGCCTTTTCTTATTCAGATCAGGAAGGCGCCAGTGCCTACGCACTCGGCAAGAAGCTCTCCACAGCTGAGATCGAGCGCCGTAGAAAGCACCTGATGTCCATCCAGCGCCAGATCAGCAAAAGAAAGAAGAAAGCGCTGGTGGGGCGGGAGTTCGACCTGCTGCTCGAAGGCGAATCCGAGGAAAGCGAGTTGCTTCTGGAAGGACGAACCCCAATGCACGCTCCGGAAATTGATGGCAAGGTGTTCATCAATGACGTTCCCGAAGAACTCAACCCTGCGCCCGGACAGTTCTACCGCTGCGAAATTACCGAAGCGCACGATTACGACCTGGTGGCAAAGCTCGTTTAGGGTTCGACGCGGGTTGGGCCCGCGGGGCGGACGAGGCGCCGCCCCTATACAATCTTCTCGAAAGTAAACTCCCATGCCGCGCAAGCGCACCATCAAGCTCCGCTGTCCGATATGCAAAAAAGCGGTAAAAGATAGCGTACCTGAGTTTCCTTTCTGTAGCCCACGGTGTCGAGCCATCGATCTGGGGAAATGGGCCAGCGGCGGGTACGTAGTCTCTTCCCCCGTGACCGACGCAGAAGAAACTCTGCAAGATCCGGGCGGGCAGGATCAAGACCGGAATCAAGAGGAATGAGAGCCTCCCGCGCAGAGGGCCGGGAAATGCACGCCCCCGTTTGGGCGACTCTGACTGCCACTTTGTTGGGCGCCGGCTATCTCCGCCCAGGCCCTGGTACATGGGGCTCCGCAGTCACGGTTGTACTTTGGGGTGCGCTGGCGCACTCGATACCTTCAAAACAACGAACCCCGATGGTGATCGGTCTGGCTATCCTGGTAATTGTCATTGGGATCGCCGCCGCTACGCAGGTTTGCCGCGCTTCAGGGAAAAAAGACCCCCAGTTCGTGGTAATTGATGAGGTTGCCGGGCAACTGATAGCGTTGGTCGCGGTCCCATTGGCGTGGCAAACTTTCCTGACCAGTTTTATACTTTTCAGGGCCTTCGACATCATCAAACCACCTCCGGTGCGCCAATTGGAAAGTCTTCCCGAGGGGACTGGAATCGTGCTCGATGATGTTGCGGCAGGAATATACGCGCTACTTGTGATGCAAATTCTCCTGCGAATCTTTCATCTATTAAAATAAGCTTTACCAGCGAGCGCCGCGCATGTCCGGTGATCGCAGTTCGGTGCCGGTCAGTTCATGGGATTCTCTGATCGTATTCTCGGCAAGAAAAACGTCAATGGTGGCCCGCACATTGACGGCGTATCCCCGTCATTCGCCCTCACGGGGGGCGAGGTTCGGATTAGCGGCTCCGGACTGCGCCCGCAGGACCTACTGCGGCCCCGAGTGAAGTTCGGCGACGTTTCAGCCCCGATCGTGGTTAGTTCTGACGGGTTTCTAGTCACGCGTGTACCCGAGGGCGCGGTGTCCGGACCGGTGGTCGTCGCCACCAACGGACACGAGAGCAATCCGCACCCCGTAAAGGTCGCGGTTACTATCGCTGAGAATCTGCACCCCGTCACCAATCCTGCCCTCGACGCGGAAGGCAACATTTACGTCACGTTTTCTGGATCGCGTGGACAAAAGGTCCCAGTCTCCGTCTTCAAGATCGACACCAACTACAACGTCAAACCTTTCGTGCTGGAGATGATGAACGCCACCTCCATCGCATTCGATCACCAGGGACAGATGTATGTCTCGTCGCGATTCGATGGCGCGGTGTACAAAGTGGCTCCGAACGGCTCGCAGAGCACCTTCGCGGAGGGCCTCGGGATAGCTACCGGCATTGCTTTTGATCGTGAAGGAAGTCTCTACGTGGGCGACCGCAACGGTACCATCTTCAAAATCGCCCCCGATCAGCAGATGTTCGTCTTCGCGACCCTGGAGATGAGTGTCTCTGCGTACCACTTGGCCTTTGGGCCGCACGGAGACCTGTTCGTCACCGGTCCTAATGACCGGGTCTATAAAGTCGACCCGAGTGGTAGCGTGAGTACGTTCTATAAAGGGCTGGGGCGGCCTCAGGGTTTGGCGTTCGACGCCGAGGGGAACATGTACGTTGCAGCTTCCCTGTCTGGCACGCGAGGTATTGTGAAGATCTCGCCTGATGGCAGGGCCAGCCTGGAGGTCGCCGGCCAACATCTGGTGGGCCTGGTTTTCGCTCCCGGGCGCTCCGTAGTTCTCGCCACCAGCAGTGCCGTCCATCACTTGTTGTGGAATATCCCCGGACTGCCCCTCATTCCTGAATGAGCGCAGCCCTCTGTGCCGCTGGTTTCTTGATTTACACTGCTAAGGCGTGAACGCTGAAATCATCGCGGTGGGTTCCGAGATGCTGACTCCCTACCGCATGGATACCAACTCCCTATATCTCACGGATCAACTCAACCAATTGGGAGTTGACCTCATTTTCAAGAGCGTCGTGGGAGACAACCTGCGGCGGCTAGTTGGAGCCGCGCAGCATGCATTCTTCCGCTCCGACATCGTGATTTTCAGCGGGGGTCTGGGGCCGACCGAGGACGATCTCACCCGCGAAGCTGTTGCCGAGGCGCTCGGGGTGGGCCTGCGCCGGGATGACGAAATTCTGTCGCGCCTGGAACAGCGGTTCGCGGAACGCGGCTGGAAAATGTCGGCCAACAACGCCAAGCAGGCCGACGTTCTGGACGGAGCGACGGTCCTGCCGAACCCAAATGGCACTGCTCCAGGCCAGTGGCTCGCGGGACAATTTGACGGACGCGAACACATCATTCTTCTGCTCCCTGGACCTCCTCATGAGATGAAGGGAATCTTCGAAAACGAGGCGCGCGAGCGTCTGCGCGCGAAGATTCCGCCATCCCATCTATTTACCCGCACTTTGCGCATCGCCATGCTGGGCGAATCCACGGTGGACGCCCGGGTCTCGCCCATTTATAAGCGCTACCCAGACGTCGAGACCACGATCCTTGCCGGCGGCGGCGAAATCGAACTGCATTTCAAGTCGCGGGGTGCCAGCCTCGATGCCGCTCAGGCGCGCGCCGACGAGGTCGCGGGGCTCGTGGAAGACGAATTGGAAGATGCGGTTTTCTCGCGCAACGGCGAGTCTCTGGAACAGATCGTGGGCTACTGGCTGCAGATGAGGAATGCGAGTATTGCCGTCGCCGAATCGTGCACCGGCGGACTACTGGCGGAGCGCATTACGTCGATCAGCGGTAGTTCACGATATTTTCTAGGCGGAGCCGTCGTTTATTCCAATCAATTGAAGACAGATTTTGCCGGTGTTCCCGAAGACATGATTCATCGGCACGGCGCAGTCAGCCGCGAAGTAGCCGCTGCGCTGGCCGAGGGCATCCGTTATCGCTGCGAGTCGACTTTGGGAGTGGGAATCACCGGGGTAGCCGGGCCTGCGGGCGGCAGCGCTGAGAAGCCGGTTGGTTTGGTGTTTCACGCCGTCGCCAGCGATGCCGGGACCGAAGTGATCCAGAGAAATTTCCCGGGCGACCGGAAACGAATTCGCCGCTTCGCCTCCACTATGGCTTTGGACATGGTGAGAAGAAAGTTAATGTGAAGCAGGAGTGAGCGATCGTGATCGCGTTTCGGTCGCGGCTCATGGCCTGTAGCTCCCATGCGACTCTTCGTGGCTCTTGACATCGACGACCCCATACGGGAGCGCATAGCGCGCTTCGTGGAAGGCGTGCGAAACTTTGCTCCCGACGGGCGTTGGGCGAAAGAGGAATCGTTGCACGTGACGCTGAAATTCATCGGCGAGCAGGCGGAGAGCTCCGTTGATCGAATAAAAGAAGCGCTTGCCGCTACGGCTGGTAGAAGCACGCAAGTTGTGTTCCGCGGGTACGGATTCTTCCCCACGCCAAATTCTGCGCGCGTTTTCTGGATAGGAATGGAAGCGGGACCGGAACTCGCTGCCCTGGCGGCTGAGGTTGATGCGAAGTTGACACCGCTGGGGATCGCTAAAGAGGAGAGAAATTTCACTCCGCATCTCACGTTAGCTCGGAGTTCACGAGCTTCTGGCGCGCCCGGGCGCCGAAAAGAGGACGGCCCCAGGCGCACATTCCATCGCTTGCAGGAAAAGCTCTCAGCATTGCCTGCGCCCGATTTTGGCAGCATGACTGCCCACGAGTTCTTTCTTTATCAGAGTCGACTCTCGCCGAAAGGATCTACCTACACGAAACTAGCGAGGTTCGATCTCGCTTAGCGGCGTAGCCCTAGCGGGATATCTAAATCTATGTCCCAATTGTTCGCGATAGCCGCGCTCAGCTATTTTTTGGGTTCGATCCCATTCGGCTATCTGCTGGTTCGCATCGTTCGCGGGGAGGACGTCCGCCGAAGTGGAAGCGGCAATATCGGGGCGACCAATGTCGGGCGCAAATCGCGGGGATTGGGAGTGCTTACGCTGCTGCTCGATGCTGCTAAAGGCTTTTTGGCAGTGCAACTGGCAGTACTGATCTGCCGACTTCCTGAACATGATCCTCGCCTCTACCGCGCCATGGCACTGTCGGCATTGCTGGCGATTGTGGGACACATGTTTCCGGTCTGGCTTGGATTTCGCGGCGGCAAGGGAGTGGCCACCGCACTGGGCGCTTTTCTTCGCTTCAACCCCGCTTCAGTGCTGGTTGCCATTATCATCTTCCTCATCGTTGTAATGCTTTCGCGCCGGATTTCGTTAGGATCGATCGTCACGGCCGCGCTGTTTCCGGTGGTGGCGAGTTTCTTTCTGCCTCGGGATGCGTGGACTCTGGGGCTGATCAGCGCGGCAGCGCTGTTGATTGTTATCCGGCATCATCAGAACATCAGGCGGCTGCTGTCGGGTCAGGAGCCCAGGTTCTCTTTAGGACACAAATGAGTGAGATCGCTGTCATCGGAGCTGGCGCATGGGGGACAAGCCTCGCCATCGTTTTCGGACGCAAAGGCACCCATCGAGTGCGACTCTGGGCGCATGAAGTTGAAGTCGTTGAGAGCATCAGCCGGAGGCGGATAAACGAAAAGTTTCTGGCCGGCCAGTCCATCCCTGAACCCGTGGTGGTCGGCAGTGAGCTGGAAAGAATAGTGGAAGGCGCCGAGATCCTGGTCAGCGTCATGCCGTCGCAGCATTGCCGAGCACTTTTCGAGCGGATGCGTCCGCTACTGTCTCCCGACATCTTAGTGATCAGCGCCACCAAAGGCCTGGAGGAAGGCTCCCTACTGCGCATGTCAGAAGTCATTCGGCTGGTGTTAAAGAGCGAGAGCACAGCGATTGGCGCACTCAGCGGCCCTTCTTTCGCGCAGGAAGTGGCTCGCGGAGATCCCACCGCCATCACGATTGCCTCGCAAAGCAGCGAGCTTCTTCGGATCGTGCAGCAAGAATTCAGTGATCCGAGATTTCGGGTCTACACCAACAGCGATGTGGTGGGCGTGGAACTAGGCGGTGCGCTGAAAAATATCATCGCGATAGCCGCAGGAATCTGCGATGGTCTGGGCTTGGGCCACAATTCGGTGGCGGCCCTGATCACGCGCGGCTTGGCTGAGATGACGCGGCTAGTGATCGCCTGCGGGGGGCGCGCCGACACCATGGCTGGTCTTGCCGGGCTCGGTGATCTGGTTCTCACCTGTACCGGTGGCCTCTCGCGAAATCGTAGCGTTGGAGCCGAACTCGGCCGCGGCAAGAAACTGCCCGACATCATTTCCAACATGCACGGGATGGTTGCGGAAGGAGTCTTCACCACCACCGCCGCGGTGGGGCTAGCTCATGCGCGCAAGGTAGAAATGCCCATTACGCAACAAATGTATGCCATCCTGCACGAGGGCAAGAGTCCGCGGGAGGCAATCGAACAACTGATGTCGCGAAGCGGTAAAAGTGAGTCGGGTTTCCCTTCCTGAGTGGCCGCTGTCCGGAAACACTGTTGATGCTCGCGCGTGTTAGTCTCTAAGGTTTCAAAATGCTTTTTTATGGAGGCGGTATGCGTCTCATCGCGTCTGCCATTGCAATCATGCTTCTTGTCTCTCAGAATACGGCGCAAGCTCAAGGCAAAAGCACGGCCGAACGTCTGGGATACCCTCAAGACGCCAAGCTTCTCATCATTCATGCCGACGACCTCGCTGTAGGGCACTCGGAAGATGCAGCGAGTTTTGATGCATTGAAGAAAGGCGCCGCCACCTCGGCCAGCATCATGGTTCCCTGTCCCTGGCTCACGGAAGTCGCCGACTACGCCAAGGCGCACCCCGACGCAGATCTCGGTCTACACCTCACGCTGACCAGCGAATGGAAAACGTATCGTTGGGGTCCAGTGGCATCCAAAGACCAGGTGCCGAGTCTGCTGGATTCGTCTGGTTATCTTTGGCCTGCTTCGGAACCCGCGAAGCAGCACATCAAAGCCGATGAAGCCGAGCGTGAGATTCGCGCGCAGATGGAGAAGGCGACGTCTATGGGCATTCATCCCACGCACATCGACAGCCACATGGGAGTTCTCTTCTCCCGACCAGACCTCTTCGCGGCGTACGTAAGAGTCGCTCACGAATTTAAGCTGCCGTTCCTAGCGGTTCGCACGCCCGATGCTCCAGCCGCACTGTTATCTCTGCTGTCCGACAAAGACATTGTGCTCGACTCGATCGTAATGGCGAGCCCGGAGGTCAAACCGGGCGACTGGAAGACCTTCTACCTGAACGCGATCAAGAACCTGAAGCCTGGACTGACGGAATTCATCGTCCACCTCGGCTACGACGACGCCGAACTGCAGGCCGTAACCGTTGACCACCCCGATTATGGATCGGCCTGGCGCCAGCGCGACTACGACGTCATCTCCAGCCCCGAGTTCAAGAAAGCCCTCGAGGACAACCGCGTAATTCTCATCCGCTGGGCCGATATCAAAAAGTTGTTACGCTAGCGTAGCGGGTTGAGTCCTCTTCCG
>JAICJP010000191.1 GCA_025928375.1 Candidatus Sulfotelmatobacter sp. | reverse complement strand
CTCAGCGAGAGGATCAGGTGCTGCCGGGATGAGACCAATTCACACATGGCGGTTTCCGCGACCGTTATTACCTCTGGCGAGCTTGGGTGTGCTGATGCTGGTCGGGGTCAGCGCGCTTGACGCGCGCCCGCGGCAATCACAAACGCAAGAGACCACCGCGCCCGGACAACGCGAAAACGAGTTGGTCATTGAAACTGATTCGGAGCTGCCGGACACCTATCCGCAGGCTGATTATGAGTTCCGTTTCCGGGCGCGCGGGGGCGTCCCGGCATTGCACTGGCGTCTGGAGAAAGGAGCGCTCCCGCCGGGCATCACGTTGGAGGCCGATGGCTTGCTACATGGCAAGGCGGAACGGGTCGGGGATTTCGAGTTCCTGGTGTCAGTGCGCGATGGGAGCCAGCCTCAACAGGCGGTGCAGAAAGGGTTCTTGCTGCGGGTGAGATCGGCCTTGAGCCTGAAGTGGAAGAATCCGGCGCATGTGACCGGGAGCCGGATCGAGGGCAGCGTGGAGGTCTCCAATACCACTCCCGACGACATTGATTTGACCTTCATCGTTATGGCGGTACAGGGGAACGGGCGCGCGACAGCAATTGGATATCAACGTCTCGTGCTGCGACGAGGCACGCTGCAGCAGGAGTTGCCCTTTGGCGAGACACTGCCGCGTGGGGGCTACGTGGTTCACGTCGATGCCGTCGGAGAAGTCCCCGCTAAAAACCTGATTTATCGAGACCGACTGCAGACCCCTGGGGCCCTGCAAGTGACCCTCGGACCGTAGTGGCTTAATAACCACAACGGGGTACAGAGGAGCACAGGGGTGTTTCCACTCAGGTAATCACGTCAGTTAGTGATGCAGATCACACACGCCAGTGAGGGAAATAACCCAAAGTGGGGTTTCTCAACATGGGGCGTTTGGCTCTCTCGCGCCTCGATAGCTCGTAAATAGCTAGAAATAAAGGGATGTTGCATTTCTCGGCGACTGGCAAGGAATGGCGCGCCGATTGCCATACTCCTGGTGTGGGTTGAGGCGCACAGGCATTCAGCAGCAGCCTTGGCTCAGGGAGGTTGTTTAATGCGAGCTCCTTATGGTTTGAGCATTCTTGATAATTGCCTGACGTGCCCGATGCGCAGCGAACACTTATTCTGCAATCTTTCTCCGCAAGCCGGACAGCGACTGAACGAAATTAAGTCCACGGCGGTATACCCCAAAGGGGCGATGCTGTTCATTGAGGGACAGCAACCACGGGGCGTTTTTGTTCTGTGCTCGGGTAAGGTGAAGCTGTCGACGTCGTCGCGAGAAGGCAAGACGATCATCACCAAGATCTCAGACACGGGTGATGTTCTGGGCCTGAATGCAGTGGTTTCCAACCGCCCTTACGAGGTTACTGCCGAGATGATGGAGCCGGGACAGGGGAACTTTATCCCCCGCGATTCTCTGATGCACATGCTGAAGGATCATCCGGAAGTGGCGGTGAGGATCGCACAACAGTTGAGCCGGAATTACTTCACGGCTTACGAGGAAATCCGCACTCTGGGACTAGCGGCTTCGCCTTCGGAAAAGTTTGCCAAGCTGCTGCTATCGTGGTCGACGAAGACGGCGCAGAGCGACGGTTCGGCGCAGGTAAAACTCACGCTGACGCACGAGGAAGTGGCGGAGATCATCGGGACGACGCGTGAGACGGTCAGCCGGTTGTTTTCCGAGTTCAAGAAAAAACAGTTAATGCAGTTGAAGGGCGCGACGCTGGTGATCCGCAGCCGGGTGGCGCTGGAAAAGATCGTGCAGTCTTAGGACCTTCTGGACTTGTCAGTTTGTGGTCGAGTGAAGAGAATGGGCGCGTCCCAATAAAGCGTCTGCGGAATTCGGAGGAGCCATTCTCCGGGTTCTGAGAAATTGATCAAGTGGTTGTCGAGTAGAGAGTGGGCCGTCTGCGGTGCTGCTTGCATTGGCGTGCAGAGCATTGGGGGCGGCCTTTACTTTTGCCCCTGTAGTTCCCAAATCCTCCTTGGCAATGTCGAGCTACGCTCGACTGGAAAGCCTGAGAGGCTGTCACTACGTGGTTCCTGCCAATGGACAGCCTGAGGAACTGTCCCTACGTGTTTCCCGTGTGTACGGTTTAGGCTCGGGGGGCATCTTAACCGGGAAGCTTGAGGCAACGGATCGCAACGGACGAGGGAATCCGGCCATGAGGCGGCGCCTGCATGAGACGACTAGTAGCGTTCGTCAGCTGTCTGGTGTTGAGTTGTACCGGAGCGGTGTGCTGCCTGGCACAAGAGTCGACCGACATCGAAAGCCCGAAGCACAAAGCCTGGGACATGCTGCAGACGGCGGTGTTCTCGCCAAAAACTGTGGACAGGACCAACGGCGTGCGGGCTCTCGGTTTGCTGCGCGACAACACACTGGCGCGGGGGCTGGCGGAGAGTGCCTTGAAAGATAAACTTCCCGAGGTTCGAGTGGCCGGGGCGACTGCCTTGGGGCAGATGCACGCAACCGAATCAATTGCGAAATTGGAGCAAGCGCTGGCGGATAAGAAAGTGGCGGTGGTTATGGCGGCGGCGCATGCGTTGCGCGAACTGAAAGATGATAAGACGGCGTACGCGATCTATTACGACCTGCTCACCGGAGAACGCAAAGCCGGGGATGGATTGGTCGCGCAGCAAATCGATACCCTGAAGAACCCGAAGGAACTGGCGAAGATCGGGATTTCCGAGGGAGTTGGCTTTATCCCGTTTGCGGGCATTCCATGGGATGCGTACCGCACGCTGCACAAGAAAGACCCGAATCCGGTACGCGCGGTGGCGGCGACGTTCCTGGCGCATGATCCAGATCCAGCGACGGCCAAGGCCCTGGTGCATGCGACGAACGACAAAGATTGGATCGTGCGAGCGGCGGCCGTGGAAGCGATTGCACAGCGCGGTGATCCGGCGTTGCTGCCCAAAGTCGAGCTCAAAATGGCGGACAAGAATTCGAAGGTGCGTTACAGCGCGGCCGCAGCGGTGATCCGGCTAAGCGCTGTTGATCGCGGTAAGACGGCAAGAAACATCTCCAAGTGACAGGTCGCCAGGCTGGCGCCGCGATTGCTTTTCCGGTGTACAGTGGAGCGAGGCGGCGTCTATGAATCGTCTTCTTGCATGGGCTGCGTTTCTCTCTATCGCAATTTCTACTCCTTTATCGAAATTGACCACCGCGCAGGACGCTTCCCGAGATAAGTCGTGGAGCAGCACCAGGCAGCAGTCAGACCCCAACGGGGCTGTCAATCCCACTCGCACCACCGAGACGCACAGCGAGAGCAATGGACGCACTGTGGAGGCCACGACAATGCAAGCCGTGGGTCCAGACGGGCGCTACGTTCCCTACTCACAGACAGAGAAAGAGTCCGTTCGCGTGGATGCGAACACGATTCGAACCGTCGAGCGCACCTACGGGACTGGGCCCGATGGGCAGAAGGTGCTGGTGCAGCAGACGCAGGAGGAATCGCAGAGTCTTCCCGGTGGCGAGCAGAAGGTGGCGCGAACGACTTCAAGTCCGGATGCGAACGGTAAATTGCAGATGGTCCGCCGGGAATTAGAGGATTCGAGGCAGGTGAGTACCGGAGTTCGGGAAACGAATACGACGGTCTATTCCGCGAACGGAAACGGTGGAATGTCCGCAGCGGTGCAAGTGCACGAACGAGAAACGCAAGCCTCGGATGGGAGCGTGCAATTCAGTAAGTCCACTCAGCTGGCGGATGGAGCGGGACATTGGAACGTAAGCGAGGTCCGGCAAGGCACGATTAAGCCAGAGGGTGGTCAAGCAAGCAGGAAAGAAGAAGACATTCTGCGGCCGGACGCGGATGGAAAGTTGGCGGTAGTGGAGCGGAAAGTCAGCAAGCAAAGCAGCGCGGCAGGAGAAACGCGTGCCACCAACGAGACGTATTCTACGAACGTGCCGGGCCAGGCGGGCAATGAAGGCTTGCAGTTGGTTCAGCGCGAGAGCACGGTACAGCGGAATGCCAGCGGACGTGCAAGCACGGTTCGCCAGGTTGAGGGGGCAAATCCGGGGAATCCCGGAGATGGATTGCGGGTGACACAGCAGGCTATCGACATTGTGCATCCGGATGGGCGAGGGAGCGCCGAGCAGAAGAGTACGGTGGCGACCTTCGGGCCTGACGGTCAGGGGCACACGGCGTTAGTGGATATCGGGAACACAAGCAATCCTGGTGTCGTCCGGGTGGATACTCAGACCGCGCCGAAGGCGAAGTAAGCGGGGCCCAGCGGCTGCTGCCCATGTAGGGACATCTCCTCGGAGCTACGCTCGACTGGACAGCCTGAGAGGCTGTCCCCACGCGGGCCGATCCTGATGCGCATAATCCTACATCGTCGTGGTTAGCACTATGACTCGGTCTGGTTCGGTTTCTTTTGGGGGTGGAAGTTTCAGGATTACGCCGTCTGGCTTCTGGGTGAATTCTACTGGGGAATTTTCTACAAGTGTATGGGCGGCGGTGATCTTCCGGGTTACCGGTGCGAGCGCCAGCATGGGCGCGCTCCAGTTCAGAATGTGCACGTAGATTTTGTTTTCCTTCTGCGTGGTCACTCCCCAGTCTCCGGGCGGAATGGGTCCACCACGCGTGTTGTAGATTGAATCTCCATATTTCGACATCCATTCACCAACTTCGTGCAAGCGGCTGACGAACTGCGGATCGATGTCGCCGTTGGGATAGGGTCCAATATTCATCAGCAGATTTGAATTGTTGCCAGCCGCGCGGACCAGGCGACGCTCGAGTTCCGCGGCGCTCTTGTACTTGCTGTCGCCGATGTTGAATCCCCAGTTTTCGTTCAGGGTGTCGGAACTTTCCAGGGGCAGCTGGCTGCTCACATAGTTCGTGTTGAAACCCGCCGTATTCTGGCCAGGAAGATCGCGTTCGAACGTCTGCACGTCTTCGCCCGGGCGCGGGGTTTGATGATGGTTGGGAATGATGAGCGCCGCAGGCTGGAGTTTGTGGATGAGAGCGTAGGTTTTATCCAGATGCCAGTCGGCATCGGGCTTGTCCCACATGCCGTCGAACCAGATACCGCCAATCGGCCCGTAGTTGGTGAGCAGTTCGGTTAACTGGCCGTCCATGTAGTTGTCGAGATAGTCATTCCAGTCGCCGTGGTCGGGGCGGCCGTTGTCCCAATTGGTGACGCCGCGGGGATAGTAGTCGGGATTATGCCAGTCGAGTTGCGAGTAGTAGAAGAAGAGCTTGATGCCCTGGCGGTGGCACTCGTCGGCCAGCATCTTGAGCGGATCTTTCTTGTAGGGGGTGCGCTGGACGATGTTCCAGTCAGAGACCTTGGAATCGAACATGGCGAATCCATCATGATGGCGCGAAGTAATGGTGATGTACTTCATTCCGGCGGATTTTGCCAATGAGACCCAGGCACGGGCGTCGAACTTTTCGGGATCGAAGAACATGGGGAGGCGGTTATATTCGTCCACCTTCAGCTTGCGGTTGTGGAAGACCCATTCGCCGTCGCCCAGCACGCTGTACACACCCCAGTGGATGAACATCCCGAATTTCATGTCCTGGAATTCGCGGCGGGCCTGCAGGTTCTCGGGGGAAGGTTGATAGCTCGATTGAGCGCTGCCAATTTTAGGACTGAAAACCGCAAGGGTAAGAATGAAAGCAAATTGGGCAAACCTGCATCGACGCTCATTTGGCATTTGCATTTCCTCGGCGAGTAGTCTACCTCGAACGAGCGACTCGCTTCGCAGAGACGTAGCTTGTTACGTCTATGGGCGAAAACGTTTCAATTACGGCCACGCCAATGCTGTGGAATAATGCTGAGCGGCAGGGGACGTGGCGGAAGAACTCAATCCCAATCGAGCGCGGGACCATCTGGCGAACGAGCGCACGTTTCTTGCCTGGGTGAGAACGGCCATCGCCATTGTGGTTTTCGGATTTGCCATTGGTCGTTTTTCCATAGCCATTCGACAGTTGACGGCGTTTCAGGGGCATCCACTGCATCGCAGCGGGCTTTCGGTGTGGATGGGCGCGATGTCAATCGTTGCGGGAGTGGTGTTGGTGGTGGCGGGGCTGGCGAGGTATCGCAAGACACGTGCCCTGCTGGAAGCAGGAAAGTTTCAGCCGGCGGGATTGGTGTTGGATCTCGTTACAGTTATGACAATCCTGTTTGGGTTGGCATTGGCGGCGTATTTGATTTACATCGAGAAAAGTATCGGGTGAACGCCGTTAAACCGCCGCTCGGAAATAGAACTTCTTGCGTACATTGCGAAAGGGAACACCGGAAAGAATGGCAAACGATCAGGAAAAAGAAGCAGCGGCCCGGGCCAGCCTGCGCTTTATTCAGGACGGGCAGGTCGTGGGGCTGGGAACGGGTTCCACTGCGGCTTACTTCATCAAGCTGCTGGGGGAGCAGGTGAAGCAGGGCATGCGCATCTGCGGAATTCCGACTTCGGACCGTTCGCGCGAACTGGCCATGAGCCTGGGTATTCCGCTGACCACGCTGGACGAATGTCAGGAGATTGCCGTTACCGTGGATGGAGCGGACGAAGTCGATCCGCAATTACGCTTGATCAAGGGCGGTGGGGGAGCGATGTTGCGGGAGAAAATTGTAGCTTCTGCGACGAAGCAGATGATCGTAGTGGCGGATGCCTCGAAGCGGGTGGAGCGGCTGGGGAAATTCCCCTTGCCCGTGGAGGTCATCCAATTCGCGCAGGCGCTGATCGCAAAACGCATTTCCGCGCTGGGGGCCCAGGTTAACTTGCGAACCAATGCCGATGGAAGTCCTTACGTGACCGACGAAAACAACCACATTCTGGATTGCAGGTTTGGAGAGATTGGGGACGCCGATGGCTTGGCTCGGCAGCTGAGTGAAATGCCAGGAGTGGTGGAGCACGGGTTGTTTATCGGGATGGCCAGCGTCGCGTTGTTGGCGCGCGGCAGCGAGATTATTGAGTTGAGGCGGTAAGGGCCGAGCGGGCTTGGCGGGACAGGCATCTTTAACAATGGCAGCGCAGACACAACCTGCAGCATGGTCGGGGCCGTCGCGCAGACGCGTGCCGCGCTTCCGCATGCTGGTGCCCCTTGATGTGACGGTGCTGCGTTCGGGAATTCCCGACACGCTGCCGGGGCGCGCTCTGAACGTGTGCGAACGCGGCATGGGGGCGATCGTAGCGGGTGAGTTGGTCACCGGCGAATCGGTAGGCGTGGAGATTCGGCTATCAGCGACTGGCGATCCGTTGCGCACGCGAGCCACGGTTCGGTATCACGACAAGTTGCAGTATGGCCTGGAGTTCACCGCGATCTCGAACGAGCAGCGGAACACGATTCGCGACTGGGCGAAAGGGATCAAGCCTACCGTCGACCGCGGGAGCAGTACGGGCGTGCTGAACGGCAAAGCAAAACCGGCGAGTGAGCCACGCAGCCAGTATTTTCGCCATGCTGGGGGAGGCGGAGGCCGGCGAGTTGCGAAACGAAAAAGCCGCTGGAAAGTACTGTCGGTTGCGGCTGTTCTGGCTCTGCTCGTTGCGACGGCATTCTGGTGGCGTTGGAGCAGATCCTGGGTAGAACTGGAGCCGCGCGCCGGGAACACCCAGTCAGCCTCGGTGGAAAAACCGAAGGCGCAAGTTCCGCCAGAGATCATGCAGAAGTTGCTGGTTCACCGGGTCGAGCCCGTCTATCCAGCGGAAGCTCGCAGGCAACGCTTGCAGGGGGTGATCGTTTTGAACGTTGTTGTAGGTACAGACGGCGCGGTCATGCGTATGCGGCCTTTGAATGGTCCCGACATTCTGGCCCAGGCCGCGATGGATGCGCTGCGCTGGTGGAAGTTTGAGCCTTATCGGTTGAATGGAGAGCCCGCCGTGGTAGAAACCACATTGGCTGTGGAGTTCCGCCGCTAGACCGCTACATCAGATTACCGCCTTCGCAATTCCCGCAGCACTACGATTCCGCTAATCGCAAAACAGATGACCGCTGCCAGCGCGGATGCGAGCATCCATGCCGGACTAAGATGCAGAACATCGGTGAGCAGCGCGGCGGCGGCAAACACCAGCGCGAGCAGATTCAGCCAGAGCGGGGCATGAGCCTGGGGCAGCGAGTTTTTTCGCAGCCGGAGTTGCAACAGCAGCGCGGCAAATCCGATCGCTCCCACCACGACCAGCGCCAGCGGGCTGTAAAAGGCTGCGCGGCTGGTGTAGAGCACGACCAGCGCCAGGGCCAGCAACAGCAATCCGGCGGCAATGATTCTCCAACGGCGGGCTTTG